>JBDNIP010000714.1:0-1392 GCA_041688245.1 Algoriphagus sp. | reverse complement strand
CCAATTGGGTGGTGATTGATATTTGCGATAAATCTCAGCAATGATCTTATCTTTTTTGGTGAGGATTTTGATATCTGTATCGTTGACAATGCTATCCATGATGCTAGTGTTTTGTTGAGGTAATCGATGAAATAAAAAAATGGCCGGTTAGAAGTCCAAGCCATTTCGAACTAGTTATTGGAAGGGATAGTAAAACAGTTAATCCCGACAATTGTCGGGATATTAAGAAAATTAGCGTGGAATTGCTTCCGATAATTATCGAAATTCACCAAGGCCTAAGATTGATTATACTACACTAAGAGTGAACAGAAGTCTTGGAAATGATTTTACAAGGTGCCTTGTAATGCGCTAAATATATTGATGCCTGCTGCCTTTTCTATTTAATTGATTTGACGACTTTTCCACCTTTCATTACAAATTTCACTCGCGACAATTCAGAGATATCATCCAGAGCATTTCCTTTGGTGGCTATAATATCTGCCATTTTCCCGACCCTGATGCTTCCAATTTCATCCTTCTTCATAAGTAACTCTGCATTTACCTTAGTACCGGCCAGTATTGCTTGAAGCGGCGTCATGCCTAATTTGACAAGTAACCGAAATTCCGTAGCCGCAAAATTAGGAGGGAACCCGACATTGTCAGAACCTACCCCTATTTTCACGCCTCTTTCTATTGCTTTCGAATACATATTCCAAGAGTCCTCGCGAAATTTTTTAGTTAACTCATACATTTTAGCCTGTGCCTTACTATCCTTCCAAGTTTCGAGTCCATACTCACCTACACTAACGGTAGGAATCAAGAATACATCATATTCTAATAACAGATCAATACTTTCATCAGTCAGGAAGGTGCCATGCTCTATTGATCTTGCTCCAAACTTTATTGCTTTATTGATGCCTTCAGTAGCATGCGCATGAGCCATAACAGGAACACCTCTTCTTTTTGCTTCTTCGATTGCAGCAATTATTTCTTCATCACTAAATTGGACGTTTTTCGGATCGTCCCCTTCTGACATAAAAGCCCCAGTCACCAGAAGCTTGATCCAGTCGCTCCCATATTTTATTTCTTCCCGGATAGCCTTTTGAATTTCATTTACGCCATCAACCACTAGCCCGTCAGCAATCACGGATTGATCAGGTGAAAAAAAATTAATATCACCACCACCCCCTGTTGCAGACAAGTAATGTCCAGCTCCATAGATTCTCGGTCCATCAAATAAACCGGCGTTTATGGCATCTCTGATTTCAAAATGAGCGTACTGGGTATCTGCATCACCCGCTACTCTTAAGGATGTCCAACCTTCATTAAGCCAGTTTTGTACTGTTTTTAGACCTCTCAACGCATTAAAGGCAGATGATCCTTTTAGGTGATTTATCTGGTAGTCGTCTCCAT
>JBDNIP010000713.1:0-3648 GCA_041688245.1 Algoriphagus sp. | reverse complement strand
TCTGTAAATAAATAATCGAGACAGCATTCGGGTCCTTCCGATTCAAGTGGTGCTGTTATGGGGCATCGGGTGCATTTTAGGTTGTACCACATATCTGAATCAATAAACATCCAGGCGTGAAACTGTTTGCCTCTTGCCACTTCCTCCGAATATATGGCCTTAGCGAGGAAATTTCTTCCCTCTGTCCACGATCCCTTGGTTTCATTGAAAATTTTTACATGAGAATTATTATTTATCCAATCTGCTACAAAGTTCTGGTTTATGACTCCATTCCAAATCAATCCAAAAAGTGCCACATCACGACGGGTAGACAGTGCTTCCAGCACAGCATGCCATCTGGGGATACCATGTGCTTTTCCTTGAATTGCTACTGCTATACGCGGCAAGCTTGTTAATGCCAGGTTAGAAAGTATAGAGGTGCTCCCTGGGTTGTTTCCGTTCAGTTCCTGCTCGGCTGTCTGCTCTCTAGCCTCCGGTGCCACGGAGTTTGGTGTCACGGGTGCAACGGGTGCCATGGGTGCAACCGGTGCAACCGGTGCGACAGGGCCGACGGGCTTGGTCGGCCCTATGGGTGCTACGGGCTTGGCCGGCGCAAGCGGAGCTACGGGTGCCACAGGTGCCACCGGTTTTGGTCGAGGCGCTGGAAGGAGCAAAGTAAGCTTTCCTTGTTCCTCTTCCGACTTTACATGTAGACTTGGCTCCTCAATATCTGGCCTCGATGGTGCATGAGCTGGATGAGCTTGTTCGGAGGAGATTCGGTCACTACTGATGATGGAGGTCGCCCCTCCTGCCATGGATGCTGCCTTGGTAATCGTTCCATCCGCTGTTTTCGGTGGAAGAGTAACATGTCTCGTACCGCTTTGTAGAGCGAACCAAGTTGAAGTCAAAGACTCATCTCCATCTCCACTGTTAGTCAGGGCGCTCAGAATGAAGACAAGAGCTGCCAATAAAAAGACAAGCAAGAGATCCCATCTCCTTTTTAATTTAGTCACGGTGAATTCGGACATCACTGTGGTCTAGGAACAGGAAATATACTTACAAGTGTTATGAGGGATGTGTGGACTTTCGACTAGCTCCTTGGCCCACATTTAAACCTATGTTTTCAATTTATTTTACAGTCCGAGACAGAGGTGATTCAATTCAATTGCATTTCCTACTATTGATTCAGGAGGGGGAGAGGGGAGGAAACTATATGACCATCCAAGGTACAGGACGTAACATAATACGTCTGGGTCTTTAGCCAGGAGCCAGCACAGCATTGATTGGTGGGCGTGTGGTTTTCATTCATTTAGTCATTTCTCAACTAAATCATGCGGGGATTCTTCTCGTAGGTTGCTTGGTAGACCACACTTTTCTTGGCGCAAGGCTTTTGGGTTTGGTTGTTTGTGTATCGATTTCTATGCCATTTGCCAAATTACCTAAGGAAATCAGGTCGCCTGGCGCCCGTTGGATTTTGACGGTGGAGACGACGATTTTCCGCTTCGCACCTGAAGGATAAAGGCATCATTAAGTCGACGTTGACGAAGCCAGCCGCAATTGCGGTTTGGTGGGTTGAATTGTGCACATGCAACCCCGACCCACCATTTTGTAGGCCCGTCAACACCAAAGGAATGTGCGGCAAATGTGATCGGTTTGGTACAGGTACCAAGGTATTTGGTTTGGTATTTACTATCGTATTGTTTTGAAGAGCATCTGACAGACACACACAGAATTTGCGATATAATCGCGGGTTTACTTGTAAATCACTGCAAATATATTGTAAACAGGCGCAGCCCATATCAGACGAGAGATTACACGTTTGCCTGTCCTTCTTAGAGTCCCGCCCAAAAAGGGCATCACTTGAAATCCTAATATTTTCGTCGAACTGGATATAATACGAAATGCAGACGTCGACATGCCTCGATTATCCTTTCTTTAACCTATTCAGGCGACTCCCCGATTCTAATTCGGGGCTATAGGTTTTCTTCCACAAATAGTGGTCATGGTTTCTTTTAGATGAGTCTCTAAAATCGTCATATTTACCAGGATGTTGCATCCTGTCAAGCGTCCCTTCCAATTCTCAGGACAGTCCCAAATGCCTGTCTTCTCGTCTTTCCCACAGTTATCCATCATGATTTTCTCTCCTTCGCTGCAGAATTCCGCTGTTTCATTTCCGATAGCCGGCAGATGTCCAGTACTTATGATATAAGAGGAAAAGTTTGCCCTCATGGCATTATTATAGAAAACTCGATCACGTGAGACAGGAAGAATCTCGACGATTGCTGTGGTAGTGGGTTGTGAGAAAATTAAATTGGCAAGATGGCTACCATGAGAGGTAACCAGTACGTCAAAGGCTTGGAATGCCCGGGCCTGTTCTATGACAGGAGTGTCCTTATCTACTGAGATTGTAGGAATAGAGCTCCTATTCGTATACCGTCGTATCAACGCGAGTACTTCCTCCATGTTTACGAAAGATCTTAAATTGCCAGTCTTTCGCTGGAAAATATTGATACGTAAACGACCTTCCCGGCAACGATCTTCCAATGTTTCACCATCTGGAGGGGAGTACTTATAGTCAGCTGTGGCTGATAATGATCCGGTTTTTGCTGCCTCCAGCAACGCCTCCCGCCATTTGACGTGGTACTGAGGAGCAGGATACCACACCCCATTGTCATTTTCCATGTAGAGGTCTTCAAAACAGGTCCAGTTCTTGGATCCAAGATGCAATTCGACAATGTTTGTTGCATTCTCACCCTTCCATAGGTTGACCCTTTCCCAGTCCATGATAGCGGCATCAAAGATGGCTTTCCCCCAAGACCAAGCATTATTTCTAATCTTCCTTTGATAGCTTGGGCATTGATGAAAGGCCATGTTCTTGAAAACCGGGAGAGGTGAAATTTCCTCGCCCATTCCATTAGCAAGCATGTCACTGATTGTTTCTCCAATCTCGAAGAGTTTCACCAGTTTCATAAGCCAATGGGCAGGATTCGTGTCATGTGGCGGACGGCTCCAGCAATTAAAAAAATATGTAGGACCTGAGACCTTTTGACAAAGGGGATGTTGCTTTCGGAATGAGATAGTCGGAGAACAAAGAGCAAGAAAGGAAGACGGGAAAAGATCCCACCCACTGACTTACAGTTTCTGCTTTAATAGGGGAGGTGTGGAAGCGATGACGTTCATGCCCTGTCCCAAAAAGTCCGACTGCCTCCTCAAAGGTAAACATACGAAACGCAGTGGGCGAAGAGCCACCAGGAAAATGCCCTGGGATGAAAGGGTTGGCCGCTGCTCCTAGGACACCACCAAGGTGAGGAACGACCAAACCTGCTTCGCCTCCTTTCAGGCAGGCATGGTGAATGTGCCATAACGTATTTTCGTTATTGAAGGACATTTGCTCGATTCGCTTGACTTGGTGGCCCAAAAAGAACTTGGTATCCAAGCTCCCGTCCCAAGATGATTCAATGTCATATGACTTTACCAAGCCTTTCTGCTGACTTATCACCAAGCTATTACCGTCAGAATCGCTTGTTGATGGGGCGAGCTTAAGCCGTTGGTGACTTGACAAAACACCCATAAAAGCAGTGAAAGTAAGACAGCTCAGCACCATTGGTAGACGGTGGTGACCCATCCTTTAAGGTATTAAGGAACCAGTATTGATATGGGTGTTTATCC
>JBDNIP010000712.1:0-7835 GCA_041688245.1 Algoriphagus sp. | reverse complement strand
TTTCCATGATGCTTTTGCTGGCAGCTGCAGCAAAGTCGGCTCAGTTTCCATTTTCTTCCTGGCTACCCAGAGCGATGGAAGGCCCGACGCCTTCTTCTGCTATTTTCTATGGTTCGCTGTCGGTACATTTAGGTGTGTTTCTATTACTTCGGACTTTTCCTTTCTGGGAAAATCAGATCGGAGTTCGTATCATTATTGGCCTGATTGGCTTGACTACAGCGGTACTTTCGACTATGATTGCAGGAGTTCAGACTTCAGTGAAAACCCAAATCGGATATGCTTCCCTGACTCAAATCGGGATTATGTTTATCGAAGTAGCTTTAGGATTGGAAGCCTTAGTTTTGATTCACTTTGCAGGAAATGCATTCCTTAGAACCTATCAACTTCTAGTTTCTCCTTCGATTGTCAGCTACCTGATTCGAGAGCAGTTCTACGGCTTTGAACCTAAGAAAAAAATCGTTAGAACTGGTCTTGCTTCGAGACTCATTATATCCTGCTACATCTGGAGCTTGAAAGAGTGGAACCTCGATCTATTGATGAACGGGATGATATTTAGACCGCTAAAAAATCTTGGACATCGATTGGATTTCTTAAGCTATAAGACGGTTCTGATTTACTTTATTCCGACCTATATTCTAGGTCTAAGCCTATTGATAGCAGGGATTAAGATTCCAGAGTCTATACATGTTTACTTACCGGTGACCTTTGGGTTTATCGCTTTGATGATGGTCTTGAAAGCCTTCTCAGAGCGAGGATCAGCTCGATTGAGTTGGATTCTATTAATTCTAAATCACTTCTGGATGGTGCTGGCGATTGCTGAGAATGAGTTATTCGCTTGGCCACAAGTGGCAATCTATCTTAGTGGGGTAGTCTTCTTTGGGATTTCAGGATTACTGGTCATTGATTGGCTGAAGCGATTGACCGGTCAGCATGGCTTATATCATTACAAAGGTTATGTGACCAAATATCCAGTAGTATCATTCCTTTTTCTACTCAGTGCACTGGGATTGATGGGATTCCCACTCTCTCCGACCTTTCTTGGAGAAGATCTTCTTTTCTCACATATCCATGAAGACCAGTTTCTCTTGGCAGCGATTGCTGCCCTGACTTTCGTCATGGAAGGAATAGTCACCATCAGAATATTTGCCAGATTATTTATGGGAGCTACAGTGGATCGAGAGATTTCATCTTTGAGCTCTAAAGATTTAGCTGTGAGCAAAAAAAATCAATTCATCAAACAAGGCCTTCCCACAAAGGTCAACTAGTAATACAATCTTCACTTAATTGGGTAGTCACCCTTGAAAAATATGGAAAAATCAACCAAGCTTTCGCTTCCAAAAGATGGATGGGAAGGGTTAAAAGAGAATTTCTCTTCTGATGCCATTGCTGGCTTCGTAGTATTTTTATTAGCAATGCCTCTGAGTTTAGGTATTGCAAAAGCTTCTGACTTTCCACCCATTATGGGATTACTCACTGCAATTATCGGTGGGATTATAGTCAGTATTTTCGCAGGGTCTAAGATGACGATCAAAGGTCCGGCTGCTGGATTGATCGTAGTCGTGGCCGGAGCTGTGACCGACTTTGGTGGGGGAGAGATCGGCTGGCGATTTGCCCTTGGCGCAATGGTCGTAGCTGGGTTGGTTCAGGTTCTTTTTGGAGTTTTCAAACTCGGAAAATTGGCTGATATCTTCCCACTTTCTGCGATTCACGGGATGCTTGCAGCAATTGGTATTATTATTATCACAAAGCAGATTCCTGTCTTACTGGATGTTGATCCTGCCCTTTACAAAGGAAAATCTATCATCGATATGATCTTGGCAGTTCCATCTTTTATCACAAATTTGGACCCAAAGGCATCTTTGATTGGCATCTTTGCACTTGCGATTATGATGGGTTGGCCCTATATCAAAAATACCAAAATCAAGAAAATCCCTGCTCCACTTGTGGTTTTGCTTTTGGCGATACCGGCTGAGTTGCTTATGGATTTTGAACATACCGAACCCGCTTATGCATTGCTTCATATTGGCAATTTTGTGGAGAATGTTAAATACAATGCAGATTTTGGCGGTTTTGCGATGACTGGAATCTTTATTAAATACGTGATTATGTTTGCACTAGTGGGATCGTTAGAGTCTCTCCTTACGGTCAAAGCAATTGATATGGCCGATCCCTATAAGCGTAAGTCTGACAATAATAGAGATTTGATCGCCGTAGGATTGGGAAATACGTTGACAGCCTTTCTGGGAGGTTTGCCGATGATTTCAGAAGTAGCCCGTAGCTCTGCCAACGTAAGTAGCGGTGCTAAAACACGTTGGGCAAACTTCTTCCACGGAATGTTTATGTTGATTTTCGTATTGGTCGCCACCCCGGTCATCGAGATGATACCTAATGCAGCTTTAGCGGCAATGCTTATTACTGTAGGTGTTAAATTAGCCCATCCAAAGGAGTTTGTCAATACCTTAAGAATCGGACGTGAGCAATTGGCAATTTTTATAGTGACCATCTTATTTACACTATTCGAGGACCTCTTGGTCGGTATAGCAGCTGGTATCCTATTGAAAATAGTTTTCCATGTCGTGAATGGAACCCCTATCAGCTCTTTCTTTAAAGCTCCGACTGTGGTTTCATTTATTGGAAACGACTACCTAGTGGAGATTGACAAAGCAGCGATTTTCTCAAACTATCTTGGTATCAAGCGTAAGCTCGAGGAGATTCCTGCCGGCTTTAATGTGACCATTGATTTGAAAAATACTAAGCTGGTGGATCACTCCGTGATGGAAAATCTTCATCATTTCCAGCATGACTATCAGGACAATGGAGGGACAGTTAAAATTATAGGTTTAGAAAAACATATCGCTGTATCTGCTCATGAACTTGCCGCGCGTAAACTTCCAAAAACTGCTTGATCCAGACGATCTGCTAATTCACTCATTCAGGAAATCCATTTATGGCTTCTTCAGTGGGTGTATTTTCGATCCATTTGATTAAAAGATGAAAAACTTAAAACACAAGGCAATAGGCTGGTTTTCGTTAAGCTTTATGCTGCTCATTACTTCGCTTCAAGCGCAGGATAAGGAATTGAAAATATTCTTGAATGATGCACAAACACACTATATCAGGGGTACAGGCTTAGGACAAGTATGGGTGAGATACACGGATTTCAACCCTGGTTCAACAGTGTTTGGTACACCAAAAGAAAGTGGTTTTGACGTTGGTTTGCGACGTATCCGTTACCAGGCTTTTGGTCAATTAACAGATAAAGTGTTTATCTACACGCAGTTTGGTATCAATAGCTTCGGCTCACTTTCTTCACGAAAGCCAGGTTTGTTCTTACATGATGTGACTGGTGAATACGCCGTCATCCCGTCCAAATTGACAATCGGAGCAGGACTTCATGGTGTCAATGGAACCGTTCGCTATTCCTCCTCCTCGGTAGGAACGATTTTAGGCATGGACTTGCCTTTTATTGAGGAAGCGACCAATGATATCTCAGATCAGTTTGTACGAATGCTTGGTGTCTATGCCAAAGGGCAAGTGGGACAGTTAGATTACCGATTTTCTATATCTAATCCATTTCCGATTCAGACGGCTCTTAATCCAGTGGCGACATTACCTGAGGGAGTGATCAATCAGGCATATTTCAGTCCTAATGCACCGGAGCTGAAGTACCAAGGCTACGTGATGTGGCAATTCTGGGATAAAGAAAGTAACCAATTTCCTTATATGGTCGGGACTTATTTGGGGAAAAAGAAAGTACTGAATATTGGGTCAGGTTTTGCTACTCAATCCAACGCCGTGGAATACAGAGCTACTACCCAAGGTGCCAAAATTCTTGCCCCCAGCAAACAATTTGGAGTGGATATATTCATGGATAGGCCTTTAGACAGTTCAAAAGGAACCGCACTAACTGCCTATGCCGCCTACATCAATTATGATTTTGGTCCCAATTACATCCGAAATGGTGGAGCCATCAACGTGGCTAATGGAATCAATGCGAGTGGAAGTGCAAATGGTCCTGGGAATAATTTCCCTTTAATCGGTACCGGAAAAGTTTATTATGTCCAAGCAGGTTACTTAATGCGGAAAGATTTACTTGGAGATTCTGGCACTTTGCAACCTTATGCTCAATTAATCATTTCGGATTACGAGAAAGTTACTCAGCCCTTCACCGTCTATGACATTGGTGTCAATTGGCTGCAGGCAGGTCATCGCTCCAAACTTTCATTGGACTATCAAAGTCGACCAATTTTGGCTCAAGGGACTACCGAAAAGCTAATCAAAAATTCTGCTGAGCCCCGCAAAGGGATGCTGGTGATGCAGTACCAATTTGCTTTTTGATGTTAGTTGTTTTATCCCCGCGGGCTTCCTGCGGGGTCATTTTCTAATCTATTCCTCAGCCTCAAAAAACAGAATTTCAGCATCGTATTCCCGATCTGAGGTATCATCCCGGTCTACCCAATATTTTGAAGTGACAAGTTGAAACACATGTTCACTGGTATGTTCTACTTTCCAGATTGTTTTTGCAGCATCACTGAACTCCACGTTACCACTTAGTTGCTCCGTGAAAAGCCTTTTGATCAGATTATTGTCTTTTAATCCTGCACTGAGCGCTTTGATCAAAATCTCTTTGTTTATTTCAAGCTCAATGGGTTTGGAAGGGATTACCTCAAGCTCAATAATGGAGGCTTCTGTATTGGGGAATTTACCATTATAGGCTTTGTATAGCAGTTGATTGATACAAAATAGATCTAAGTGCAGCGCAGGATCCCGGTACTCTTCTGCGACTTTATCCTTCAACATTTCATGAGAAATCGATTGAACCTGTCCTTCATTCAGCTCTTCACCTAACTTGTAGTTCAATAGGATTCGTGCAGCCTCGTCAGGTTCGAAATCACTGATTGCCATATAGAGTAAGTCTATCAAGTCTTCAGGCTTACTTTTATCTGCGTCAGGAAAATCAAATTTATCTAGTAGTTTGACGTAGTCTTCGTTCTTCCAGTAGAAATCAAATTCATTTACCGTCTTTACTTCTAGGATGGTTGCTTTAACTTTCATTTTATTTCTAGATTTAGATTGGAAATAATTTAGATTTTTATATCTGGTTTGTAGCTTCTAAGGAAATTTAAAGATCGATTCTTCCTAAAAACATTGGACCGGATTACTACTAGTACGGTTACTTTATACTATTGTATATAAAATTCATTAAGGAAAGATGCCAAATTACTAGACGATAACTTAAGATTACAAACCGAAGGCTTTCGAGCTGGAACAGCTGGGTTAAAATAGATTTAAATCCTAGACACAGTATAAAGAGTTAGCCCTGATCATGTTATTTTTTCCTACCGTGTTCCTGATGCGCAGCTGCAAAATGTCCTTCTGCAATAGCTGCGCCGATAGATAGCTCTCCGGCCAAAGCCACTGCGCAACAAACTTCTGCAAACTTCCCAACATCGGCTGATGTACTACAATCCATTAATTCCAAAGATTCTTTTTGTGTAGGCAATCCAGTGCCACCACCAACTGTACCCACAATCAACCCTGGCAAGGTCATCGACGCATACAGATCGCCGTTACTCTTAGCCTCCATTCTAACAATGCCAACAGCTGCTTCTGCAATACAAGCCACATCCTGACCACATGCTATGAATATTGCTGTAAGTCCATTGGAGATGTGTGCGGTATTGCCGACTGCACCGGCCTGCACAGCAGCTAAGGTCCCTGTCTGCCAGAATTTTGAAATATTCGCTGCAGATGACTTTAGCACACTTTGAATAATCTCTTTGGAAATCACCACCTCACAAATCACCTTTCTACCTCTCACATTACTGAGAGACCTGTGATTTGCTTTCTTATCTCCTGACATATTCGCCTCTAAATAGAAAAGAGTTGGCTTCAAAGGTGCTTGATCTAGGACCTGCCTCAGAACTTTATCTGTGACTAACGTAACCATATTCTGTCCAGCCGCAGCGCCAGTTTCAAACGAAAAAGTCACATGTACTCCATTGCCCTCATGCAGCACCTCCATATTTGAAAGCTTGGCGAAGCCACTAGCATCGCCGACAGCGGCACTTAGTTGAGGCGCTATGGATTTGAGCCAAGTAGCAAAGTGTAAGGCATCCGTTAAACTATCAAATTCAAAATATGGACTGCGCTGTACTTGGTTGGATAAAGTTCTGGAAATAAAACCTCCGCTCAGGGAGCCTGCCTTTATTCCTCTATCATAGGATGCAACTAAAGTACCCTCAGTTGTAGCCATCGGAACCCAATGCTGACTAATCCCAGCTGTACCGTCCAAAAGTAATGGCCCCGCTAGCCCTATCGGTACTTGCGCAAAGCCAATGAAATTCTCAATATTGCCCTTATATGACTGGGAATGATCTATTGGTGTCTGACCACTGATGTACTTAGGGTGCTTGTCTTGCTTTATCAGTTTGTCAAGATGCCTGTTTTGTATGTCGGTAAAATTCATATTGCAATATTAACATTACTAAGCCAGTATTCTGGAATGACAGAAAATTAGAACGGCTTTCTAATAGATTTAGGTATGCTCAAAGGTCAAATTAATACCCGACTTGATCGAGCTTAGTACTTTAACATTCAAAATCAGGAAGGGTTTCCAGTTCAATCATTAATTCCAGAGAAATGCATGCATATAAATGAAAGTATATAAATCAAAAAAGCCCCAGATTTCTCCGGGGCTTATTCATGAAATATTGAATCTACTAATCACCTCAAATCACTTCTTCCACAGATCCACATTTCAGCATTTTATCTCCGAAATAGGGATTTTGAATCTGATCTGAAGCGCTGAGCCAGAATGCGCCTTCATTATTTTTTGCCATTGGGCAGTATTGCTTGTATAATTTTCCTTCGGTAAGCGTTTCACTTTTTGCAAGGATCAGAATTAGCTGTGAGGCAAGATCAAATGCCATGCGCTGCACTACTGGATCAGTGGAATTGGCGATTTTTTCTAGTTCTAGTTTCAAGCTTTCTTTGGATGGGAACTCTGATTTCTCTAAGATAGAAAGCAGGTTTTTCGCTGCGGCATTTGCCTTTTCACCATTTGTTGCTACCAGCTCATCCTTCAAGGTGAGGTATACATTGACTATCTCAGTAACGCTTTGATCAGCAAATGTGACGGTGGCACCGATCGTAGGAATCTTTTCAGCATCTGAGCTTGTAGGCTCTTTTATTTCCATTCCTTCTTGATTCATCCCCTCGTCTGAGTCTTTAGCTTTTTGCTCACAGGCAAATGAAAAGGCAACGATGGATGCTAAAGCGATTGTTGATTTGAGTTTGTTCATAGTTTTTTTATTGATTGGTTTATTTTTTCTTTTATGTATATCCGCAATTACACCAGTAAAAATCAAGAAGCAGCTTAATACATACTGAAGATTAGCATTACTGGCACTTCTTCCCATAGCTACCTTAACCTCATCGGCCTGCCTCGCCGTGGCGGGCCTGCCTCGCTGTGGCGGGCCTGCCTGCCGGTTGAGCAAAGAAAATTAGATTAGTGGCATAATTGCGGATAATCATGTTTTCTTTTTTCTAGTTATAAAGAACAAGGTAAAGCCTGAACCTACCGCAGCTAATCCTGCGAAAGAAAATACCCGAAGCAGTAGATTGTTGAAATTATCCCGGCCTGCATAGTCCATCGTGTGAAACATCCAGAGAAAGTCAAACCAGCGCCAGCTCCGATGTCGGACTCGTTCAAAATTCCCACTCTTTGCATCGACATAAGCAGTAAGATTTTCCGGATGATCAAAGTGAATCGCCCAAGCGGGTAGGGGACGTCCCCGGTATTCATGATGCGATCCGGTTTCGATGAGATACTC
>JBDNIP010000099.1:0-1458 GCA_041688245.1 Algoriphagus sp. | reverse complement strand
CTCACAAAGGATCCGGAAATTATGGCTTGATGGATCAATACGCTTCACTCCAATGGGTAAAAGAAAATATCGCAGCATTCGGCGGAGATCCAAGCAAAGTAACTATTGCAGGTGAATCTGCTGGATCGGCTTCAGTAAGTTTTCAAATGGCCTCGCCCCTATCCAAAGATCTAATCGCTGGAGCCATTGGGGAATCCGGAGCAGGAATCAACCCTACCATGAAACCCAGTAGACTAGAAGATGCTGAAAAAACAGGTTCAGCATTTGTTACCAAAGCAGGCTTCAAGTCCATCAATGCTATGCGGAAATTGAGTACTTCCGAAGTCTACGAGATCTTTTTGGAATCAAAGCTTTTCGGTTTTCCAGTTACAATTGATGGTTATATCTTACCCAAAACCCTTCCTGAAATTTTTGAAGCTAAAGAGCAAGCCATGGTTCCACTCCTTGCTGGATGGAATTCTGCTGAGATACCAGGAAGGGCTTTTATGCAAGGCCAGCCTTATACTCCTGAGGCATTTATCTCAAAGGTAAAGCAAATATACCCGGAGGATTCTGATGAGGTTTTAGCCCTTCACCCGCATTCCACGACCAAGGAAATAGAGCGATCAGCAACTGATTTGGCAGCCGATCGATTTATAGCTTATAGCACTTGGAAATGGCTGGATCTCCATGCAAAAAATTCCTCGCAACCTGTCTATCGCTATTTATACAGCAAGCTTCGCCCCCCATTGAAAGATGCCAATATGACCACAGGACTAGCCGGTGGAACAGTGGTAGGTGGGCCAAAAATGCCTGAAGTTATTGGTGCACCACATGCCTGTGAGATCGAATATGCCATGGGAAATCTTCCACTGGTCGACGTTTTTGCGTGGACACCGGATGATTATAACGTGTCCAAGACTTTTATGAGTTTCTTTGCCAACTTCATCAAAACTGGAAACCCAAATGGTGAAAATCTTCCAGAATGGAGCACAATGAAGGGAAATGACGAAAATCCTCCAGTGATGGATATCAATACTGAAAGCAAAATGTTTAGAGCGACCGATTCTCCTCGCTACCAATTCCATGATCGTTTCTACGGAAACGATAAAAAATAGTGCCTGATTAAACTTAACACAGATTGGGAAAGGAGGTCGAAAGGCTTCCTTTTTTTGTTTTTATCAGTGAGGACAGCGATTTCCAGGAAGGCCGCAAAGCAAATGCTAAGAATAATTGGTAAACTCCAACCGACCGGCAAGTCCAAAAAGATAACCCAGCTGGATCCATGATATATAATTCACGTTCCTTGAGGAATCCTTGGTGAACTTTGTGATTTAATTTTTCTTTTTAAATCAAAAAGTCCAGCTTTCTTTTTAATTACAAATACCCAATATTTTTTGTGGTTTACGCTATATTGTAGCAAGCCCAACTTTAGCCCTATGTGTAAAATCCTCAACCTTTCCGGATTCTTTTTCATTT
>JBDNIP010000711.1:0-2439 GCA_041688245.1 Algoriphagus sp. | reverse complement strand
TATTAAGCTGCTTTTTGATTTTTACTGGTGCAATTGCGGATATACATAAAATAATTTTGCGCTTTACTATAAGTACGCAGAAGTACTATAATATAATCGATGTGTACTGGATAATTGGATATTTTGGTCTTCCGTCCTAACGAGCGAAGAAAATACGTCTACTGGTGCAATTGCGACTATGCATATTAATTTAAGCTTCTGATTAAAGATTCACTTTCTTTTTTAGGACTACCGGCGCACTCAGTTTTGAAGCTACCGATTCCATCAAATATTTTAAATCTCCATATTGCTCGGGTCCGATGAGGGGAGATCTCACGGAGACCTTAGCGGTTATTTTCAACATATTATCCATTATCTGAGTTTCATATATGAAAGTTACTGCATTGCTAGGGATTGTAAGTTTCTCTGAGGTGGGATAATCATCCACTTCATATCCATCTGGAATGATCACATTTGCCAAGTAGGTCTCGTTGAATGCATAGCCAAAATCTACCGGGAATACGCGATATTCTTGGGTAAACGGATTTTTAGAATAGGTGGAAAAATCTAATGGGCTAAAAGCAATCAGGTCTTCATTACCCGCACCTTCAATCTGCCTTTTAAAGTTGATATTATGACAGTTCTTTTCCTGTAACTGATTTTCACTGGATAGGACTTCCAATACAATTCCTTCATCTACTCGAAACAAGTCTGACAAGGGTTTTTTCTGATCTGTCAACGATTTGGCATAGCGAGCCACTTCCAATCCTTTGTAATTATAATTTCGCAGCTTAGTGTCTAAGATCAAGTTTAAATTCTCATCCATGCTGACTTCCGTGAGTACAACGATATTGGAGTTATGCTGGAAATCCAGCGGAACTAGGGTGCTCTTATCTTTTTGGAGCAGTAATCCGGCTTTGACATGCTTATCCAAATCCACATAGCCAAAGGGTACCATCGGATCAATCAGGTCTAAGTATTGACTTTTGCCGTCCAACTCGGCATAAAGCAAAATCTCATCAAACTGATTCATAAAGGGAAATGGCACCAAGTCTGATCTTCCATTTCCTTTGGAGCCAATCAAGATAGGATCGCAGCTGATTCCCATTGATTTCAACAACCCCATCAACGCAAGATTCATCTCGCTGGGAGAGCCAGTTTTAGATTTTAGCAATTGAGGTAGATTTTGCTCCGGATAGATCCAGTCTTCTCCCTTTATGACAAAATTGTCTCTGAGGAAATAGTAGGCCTTTTTGGCTTTTTCAGTTTGAGTATCGCCAGAAAGATCGACTTGCATCATTTCCTTTTCTATAGGATTACTGCGATAGTAGCCCTTATCCTGGTAGACAGAGAGCACACCGTCTCCCAATTTTTCCCAAGTATCAAGGATTTGTTTCCATTCACTTGCAGACGAATAGCCATCCGATCTCGTCTGGTACTGTGCCAGCTGGAATTCAACTCGCTCCACATAATCTTGATAATTGACCATAAAGGGCTCCGCTTTCATAGCATACAGATTGCGGAGGGTCCATTCAAAGGTTCCATTGTTACTGGTTTTTTCAGCATCGGTATAGTAGCGCTGTCCTTGGCCAATCATTTTATATTCTAGCTGAGAAATAATCGAAATTCGATATTTCGAAACTAGCGTAGGAATCGGATTCTGAAATGTCCAGCCGTCTAAGAAGGTGATGTTTTTATCAGATTTCTTGTAGGAGTATTCCAATATTGAGCCTACCAGCGCATTTGGAAAAGAGATCCGAAATTCTCGGTAGCCACCACCAAGGTCTACATCATAGAAATTATCCTTCTCTACCTTTGTGGTCACTTCAATACCATTGGTAAAGTTTGTGATCTGTGCTTTTTCACCAAACACATTCTCAGTACGCTCATCACCCACATAATACCTAACTCGGACATCTGCATACTCTTTTCCTGCTTCAGTGAGAATTTTGACTCGAAAAAGATAAGTCGTCTCCAACATGCCACTTACAAACTGTGCATCTCCACTTTCATACAATACTACTGCTGATGCGTCGGATTCATAATCAACCTTAGTCAAATCAATTTCTTCTTTAGTGTATCGTCCGAATTTAACAGCTTGAGCAAGGGAAATAAATGGCAATAAACTTATTGCCAAGAGCATGGTAAATTTCTGCATCATCTTATTTTTCTGATAGTGTTGGCTTAATAAAAACGTAGGTCTTGCTCAGATTCAAATTTATTTTTTTGATCAATTCAGACTTTGCCTCATCATTGAGTTCTTCCTGAGCAGTATAGCTGATTTCACGTGTGACAGTCAGTTCGTTTCCCTCAAATAAGTGCGTCAGCTGAATTTGAATACCCTTCTCTTCGAAAACCAGATTCTGCATTTCAAATTCTGGTTGTAACGATTCAGCTAGTGTAATCACATAGTCATCCACGGAATACACAGCGCCCATGTCCAGGATATTCTTGGATATT
>JBDNIP010000098.1:0-14085 GCA_041688245.1 Algoriphagus sp. | reverse complement strand
CCAAGAAATGAACCTGAACACCTTCTACCACATCAGCTTCCAATCCTCCACCATTTCTGGAGACTATTAAGTGGCTTTCCCATCCTGCTTCATGAAGAACTGTAGCCATATTTACACTCATTCGCTCGGTGCCACCCATTGCTAGGGTATCAACTAATTGAAAAAATACTTTTTTACTCATTTAGCTAGTAATTTTTGAATCTCAGAATTGAATTTTTCAAGTGTGTAAGTTTGTGACCAGTCCCTTGCGGCCAAACACTTCGTTCGATACAGTGATTCATCCTGAATTAAAGCACTCACCCGATCAGTGATTTCTTGGCTATTCCTACTTACTAACTCACCCCGGCTTCCATTACCGATCATTTGAGGCACACAAGAAACAGGAGTAGTCAGGGGTAGGCATGCCCAAAACATAGATTCGGCCACGACTTTTGGCCAACCTTCACTTTCTGAGGCAAAAATCAAAAAATGAGCGTTTTTATATGCTTCTCTGAGTGTGTCAGCTTTGACATTGCCATGTAGGAATATTACTTCGTTAAGATTATTATCTGTTATGAATGTCTGAATTCCTTGACGCTGCTCGCCTTCCCCATACAAGTGAAGCTCAATTTTCAATCCTTTGTCCATAAGTTGCTTAGCTACTTGGCAGCTTATCATTGGGTTTTTCCCAGGATGAAGACTACCCGCAAAAATCAATTGGATTGGTTGATCAGTAGCAAAAATCCTTGGCTCAATCGCTTCTTTATCTTTTTCCGAATAACTCGCCGTGAAAAAACTGACTAAGTTCCTACTAGTTTGATCCCAATCTCCATAAACCATGACCTGCATGTTTTGAGTTAGGATTTCATTGGAAAGGATTTTTTGCTGAAGTCTATAGGTCGCAGGTTGAAGTGACTGCGGATCCCAATTTCCGGCATACTTTGAAGATTTAATTTTACCGGGAAAGAAAATCTGCGCAAAGCAGGCCACCAAACCCATATTCCCTGGACATCTTAAATGGATGTGGTCAGCTTTTCTGATCTCAGAAATAACTGTAGCAAATATTTTTGGTAAGCTGATTAACGTCTTAAACTTCGCTTTCCATGAAATAAAATCAAACTCAGGGACTGAGTGAAAACTGATCTTTGAATGCTTGTAAGGAAGGTCAATTGAATCTGGAGAGAGCAAAATAGTAAGGGGAGCCACTACCGTAACTTCTCCTACATGATCACACCATAGATTCATTTCTTTGACATAAGGCCCATAAGCAAAGAAGTTTTTACCTACTTTTTTGTGCAGTACATGGCTGATGATCAAAAATCTCATTCTCGAGCTTTCCCCTGGATGACTTCTTTGTAGAAATTAATATTTTGATCTAAGATGGAGTTGATATTAAACTGTTTCCTGACTTTTTCCGACCCAAGCTTTGCACGTCTTCTCAATTCTTCCTCATCCGAAAATACTTCGATGATTTTGGAAGCGATATCATTGGGATCATGTGGATCGCATAACCAACCCGATTCTCCAGGGGTAATCACCTCTGGACCTGGACCAATTTGCGTATACACGACGGCTCTTTCCATCGCCATTGCTTCTGGGGCGACTAAGCCAAGTGTTTCGATATGAGAAGGAAATACGCAGATGTGACCCTTAGCATATATTCCTGGAAGATCGATTTGCTCCACAGAGCCATGAAAGTGAATTTGTTTTTTGAGTTGATCTGGAATGATATCCAACAACTTTCCTAAGAAGGAATGTCCCCCTGAATCGATCCAATCCCTTCCGTAAGCATGCAACTCAACCAATGGGAATTTTGCAGCTATTGTGCTCATAGCTTGAACCAATTGGCGAATCCCTTTTTTCTCAATTATAGTTCCTGCAAAAACCAACCGGAATGGTACGATCTCATTGAATGAAGCGGCAGAAAAAAGTGATAAGTTGATGGGATACATGATCACTCGAATAGGCCTATTACCAATCTGCAGAAATTTCCTTGTGTGATTTACCACATACTGAGAAACTCCTATGAATCCATCTGCCTTAGTAAATGATCTCTTTTCTTGATAAGCCTTCCATTTATTAAATTTCCGTTGCTCTCCTTCTGCAAAAAAGTGATGACCACCATGCATTCGTATCACAAAAGCAATATCTTTTCTTTTCTTGATAAAGGCGAAGCTTAGCTCAGAACCTTCTACTACATCTACTGGTGCTACTAAATGTAGCTCAGTCAACTCTCTATCTACAGCGCTATAATTATACCACCAAGCAATACCTCCTATTTTAGAAAAAGGAGTGTAAATAATAGTTACACCTTCTCGATTTACAATCTCTCTGGCTCCATAGGTACCATTGATGACAGACACTTGGTGCCCTGCCTGTACTAATGCCGGAGAGATTACTTTTAAAAAACTTCCAATCCCACCATGTGCCTGACCAGGTTTGGGGTACTCGTTTGTGAGGTAACAGAAATGCATAAAATAGAAAATCTATACGTTAGAGGGCATCCAATGCTTCAGCTATTTGAAGAGAAGCTGTTTTATCAGTTTTGGGCTCGACAATTTTATTAAACCAAAGCATTCTATCAGGAGCAACCTCATCAGGTTTGTCAATAGCTTGGTTGACCATTAAAGCGATTTGTGAGGGGGAATCAATGTAGCCTACTGCTTTCCAATCCCCCATAGAGCGAAAATGCTGAAATTCGAAAATAGTTTTTACCGATGATTCTGACGAGATATGCTCGTGATCATATCTGAGGTATAATCCGATATTTCCAAAAGTGGAAAAATCTAAGGCCATCGTTGAACCCATATTTACGACCACCTTACAATGATACGCCAAGTTGACCAATAGTTGAATATCCTCAAAAAGTGGGAAGAAATTCCCCCAATGGGATCCCGTGACCCAGATAGGTTTCATTAATTTAACTTTCGGAAAATCATTCAAAACAGGTAGAAATCGATCTGCTTTTTCTACTGGAACAGGTCTGAAAATCAATTGTATTTCATCATCATTCGCTAATGAAGCTGCTACATCTCTTAAAAATAAAGGATCATTTGGAGAGGTCATGGAATCACTTCCCGAAAAACAAACCCAAGTTTTAGAAGTGTCTAACCCATATTTCTCAGCAATGACTTTACGATCAAGTAGAATTCCATTTTGAAAATAAAAATCAAACTGAGGAGAACCGGTAATCTTGATTTGATTTTCAGGAATTTCAGGATAATATGTACGCAGTTCCTCAAGCATGTAATTACTCCAGACTAAATATTGATCAGTTCGGAATGGTAGCCTTCCTTTAGCAAGATTATCCCAGGAGAAAATCGCAGTAGAAGTCGATATGCCTAAAGATTTGGCAGCCTCGATGGTACTGGCCACTGAGCATACACGCGGATGAGTGCAAAAAATCAAATCAGGATTGATTTCCTTCAAGAAAGCCTTAGCCGTATGAAAAGACCTCGATGATCTAATTAACTTAAATTCCAAATCTTCAACTGAGGATACAGCTGCATAAGAATTTAAGAAGCCCCCTAAAATCTTGGCCCCTTTTAGAAGTAATTGACCTTTTCCGGAGCTGGCTCTACCCGTCCAATTTGCAAGAATAGTCTGATTATTCTTTGCACGAGCATTCAATTTTAGTCTACCAAAGCGAGCAGCTTCTCGCAAGAGCTGAATCCATATCCCATCTGGTTTATGTTCAAATGGATATTGTTCAAAACTTACCCCGAGCCTCTTTTCGGTCAATTGGATCAATTCAGGATCCAAACTATGCCAAAGAATAACTTGATGGCCTTGTCGGATTAGTATTGAAATCACCTCTGAATACAGGTAATTACGAATTCCAATTCCATCAGGGATTAAAAAACAAATACGTTTCATCTATAGATTTTATTCAACTTTTAAATCTAATTCTTTATCCAAATGAAAGACCCTTAGCCAAATCTCCAAGACTAGCAATGAAAATAAGATTCGAGCTACTCGCTGCCCTGGAGCAGATCGAAACTCTTGAAGCAAATTCAAGATTCCAGACGTATTGAGTTGGAAGTATTCATATGAAAGCCCCTCTCGAATAAATTTTTCCAATAAATCACCCCAAGACCCGATGAGATATGTTTGATAGGGAATAGAGAATCCCTTTTTCGAGCCTTGATGAGCCTTACCCACAAAATCCTGATAAATAGCTCTTGTGATTTCTTTGTCCTGCTGATGAGGCATCAATGAGTTCAAGTCAGATTGAAAGGAAAGATCAATCAAAGTATGGTCTAGAAAAGGTGCTCTAACTTCAATTGAACTCCTCATTGCAGCAGAATCTACTTTCAATAAGAAATCACTGGGTAAACGGGTAAGTACATCTACTCCAAAAGATAATTTTTCGGGGTTTTCAGCATAAAATGGTAAGAGTTCAAATGCTCTTTTTTGAATTAAGTTTTGAGCTTTTCCAGTTCGAAAAATCTCGTTGAAATTACTTGAGATATTATTCTTAGAATAAAAACCATCCCATCCCTTCAGCTTAAACCGATTTTTATCATTTAAGTATTTGTCTTGCATATCACTATTTAAAAGCGAAAAACCAGTAAAAATCAAGGATCCAATCGGAAGTGAGTTTTTCCTATAGTTACTATACAAATTAGGCTTGTTGTAAGAGCCAAAGACCTCATCTCCCCCATCACCGGAAAGCATTACTTTGGTATGAGATGCAATTGATTCGGTTACTAAATGAGTAGGAATCAATGATGCATCCGCCAGGGGCTGCATAGTTTTGAAAAGCTTACCAAGTACCTCCAAGGAGCCGGGGTCAACCTTGATGATTTCCTGATGGATTCCAAGCTTCTTGGCAAATTCTTTTGCATCGACGGCTTCATCAGAATGAGCCTCACCGGTCGACATGGTAATAGCAAGAATGTCGGGCTTAATCTCTTTTGAAATCGCAGTGATCACAGAAGAATCGATACCTGAAGATAAAAAAGTAGCAACGGGTACATCAGCATGCAGTTCGCTCGCTACAATTTGAAATAATTTTTCCTTCACCTGGGATTTAAGAGCATCAAATCCTGGCTTTTTATCAGCCACTCTGGGGAAGTCATAATAGGTGAACCAATTCAATTTGCCATTTTTAATCACCAGCTGCTGAGCCGGTTGAAAAACTTCAACTTCCTGGTAAATAGTATGCTGTAAGTTGATATACATATTCTCCATCAAGTCTATCACTGCAGTCTGATTGATGGTAAGCTGTTTTGGGTAAAGTTTCTTCAGCGCTCCAAGTTCTGAGGCGAAGTAAAAAGTATCGACTGTTTGAATAAAGAAAATTGGTTTTTCACCAAAGCGATCTCTTGCCGCAAATATCTTACGATCCTTATGATTGAAGATAAAAAATGCAAACATACCTTTTAGATGTTTGATGAGTTTTTCACCATACTCTTTATATGCCACTAACAACACTTCGGTATCAGAGCTAGTTGAAAAATGGTAATTCTTGGATAAGAGATCTTTCTTTAAGTCCTGATAATTATAAATCTCACCATTGAAAACTATCGTCAAGCCTAGATCTTCACTATAAAAAGGCTGATTAGCAGCTATTGAAAGATCAATAATCGAAAGGCGATTATGGCCAAAAGCAACATGGGAATCTGACCAAATACATTTGGCATCAGGTCCTCGGTGAGCTTGAGCGTCAAGGGCTAAGTTCATTGACTCCAACTCTGCCGACGACAATTTCTCACTTCCCAATTTTATAATACCTGTTATTCCGCACATAATCTCAGCTCTCTAGTGCTTTTAAGAACTTTTCTTCCCAAACTTCAATAGAGTGAAATTTTGCTAACTCTTCTTGATTAGGTTCGTAGGTTTTAGCTAGTTCCCAAGCTGCTGTAAAAGACTCCTCCCAAGCGGAAAGTTGATTAGGGTACTTTACTAGAAACGATGCATTCAACCCAATTACTACTTCAGGAATTCCACCATTTTGGGAGGCTACTACCACATTACCTGATTTGGCAGCTTCGATAAGCGTAAGTCCAAACCCTTCATTCCAGAGTGAAGTAAAACAATAAATATCTCCTAGCTGAAGATATTTGGGAAGATCTATATTTGAGACTTTACCTATTACTTTAATCCGTGAATTTGAAGGTAGCAGTGGTAGAGATGCGCCAATGATCAATGCATGTAGGTTTGGGTATTTTTCCGTGAGTATTTTAGCTAGCTCTAAAAATAAATTAAGTCCTTTTTTAGGGCGATTATTGGATACCCAAATCAAGACTTTATCTTCAGGATTATATCCGAATTCCAACTTCTTTTTAGTCTTCTCTTCTTTGGATAGAGGGTAGAAAAAAGTGGCATCAGCTCCATTCCCCACCACATGAATTTGTGGAATGAAAACTCCATTTCTTCTTAAAGTATCGAGGTAACCAAGATGGGTTAAAAAAAAGATTCGATCTACGAGATGACCCCATTTTTCTGGCAAGATGAATGAATGCCCGTGAAAAGAAAAGTCAAGCCGAATTTGGAGCTTGAGATTTTTTGATTTCCATAGTGCTATACCTTCCAAAAGGGCTAAATCATCGATCACAACTAAATGAAGCTGATCCTGAGCAGCATCAAGTCTATCAAGTACTTGGAAATAATCGGCACAACTGCCTAATACAGGAGATCTCCTCAATAGCTTGGCAAGTAAGGATGGTAATGCTTTCCTTTTTTTACAGAAAATAAATTTTGAATTAGGCTTTTCCGTTGGAGAAAGAATAAAATCAAATTGGTCTGGATAATTTGCCAGAAATTTAGTGATACGGTTGGTCCAGCTGCCTATCTTTTTACTGGGCAAAGCTGTATTTGAGATTAAAACCTTTTTCACTGTTTAAAAATCAAAATTCTTGAAGTTCTACCATCCGCTTAAACTGATGGTTCGAAGAAAGTAGAGCCTTAAAATCTCCAGATTGAACCACTTTACCTTTGCTCATCAATGTGATTACATCTGCTTTTCTAATCGTACTCAATCTATGGGCAATAATGACAATAGTGAACCTGCCCATTAGCATATCAATATTATCTTGGATTAAGCACTCAGTTTCAGAGTCCAATGCAGAAGTCGCCTCATCAAAAATCAGCACATCAACATCTTTAAAAAGCTCACGTGCTATGGAAATTCGTTGCTTTTGACCTCCACTTACCAAGAGGCCATTATCTCCTAAACGCGTATCTTCTTGATCGGGAAGCTCATTCATGAATTGACTCATACTGGCCAACTGGACTGCTTTATCGAATCGTATAATGTTTTCAGGAGATTTTGAAGCCCAAAGCGTGACATTGTTGAAAATAGTATCATTAAAAATAACCGGCTCTTGGGTGATGTATCCAAATCGTTTTCGATAGTTTAATAAATCAACGGACTTACGATCAATCCTATTAACTAGAACTCTCCCCTCCGAAGGGTGAACCAATCCTATCAACAGATTTACTAAAGTGGTTTTACCAGATCCACTTTCCCCAACAAATGCATAGGTCTTAAGTGGCTCCATAGCGATCTGAACATCTTCCAGGACTTTAGCCCCATTTGGATAAATAAAGGCTATTTTTTCCAGACTCAAGGTTTCTATCTTAATCACTTCATCAGATGAAACGATAACTTCCTTATTATCCCCAAATTCTTTGATTAGGTCAACTGAAGCCACTACTCCACCTATATTAGCTATGAATCCTTGCCAGCTACCTTGCAACGTTACTATGTAGTTTAAGGCTCGATACAGGAATACAAGGCTTAATGCTACAGAGGATAATGTTCCTTCTAATAATTCAACTTGAATAAAAATGATAAGCACCACAACTGTCAAAATAATTGGCTCTCTGGCGCTAGTCATAATAGACCCGTATATCCCAATTTTTCGCTGATTAATTTCGATCTGATCAATTACGTTCTTTAACTTATTTTTATAATCACTAAAATAATTGGTAGCCTTCAAATATTTAAAATTGTGGACGGCTTGAATCAAGTAAGACTGAAAGGAGTGCCCCAAACCAGACAAATGAATGGAGGCTTTTTCAGTATTTTTGAATAAGTAGCGAAATACAAAATTTGATAAATAACCACCCAAAGACACCAAGATAGCAAATTGGTAATTTGATAAAAAAGCTAAGCCTATGTAGACTAGGAGTAAGATCGCATGTTGAAGGCTATTAAAATATGCCAGAAAGCCATAGGTCAATTTAAGCGCTTCTGCCGAAAGTGTATTTTGTATCCTCCCGGAATCCATTTTCAAAAACTGCTTGTAATCCAAATCACTCAGTCCATCTACCATTTGGTAGCGAATATTTCTCACAAACTCATTTTGAAGCTTTATTTTGACAAATCCGTCAGTAAATCGGAAGATCGCCTTGACAAAAAACAGCACTATCATGAAAATAATAACTGAGTTCATAGTCAGTGAAAAACCTATGTTTTCGAGAAAAGTAAGTAAGAAATCCAACTCCCCCATTGATCCCGAAGATTTAAAATCACTTCCTTCGGCTGCTATTTCAAAAATTGGAATAAATAAAGCCAATCCAAACCCATCAAGCAATCCAACTAAAATTGATAGTAGGATAATAATAAATAATCTCGGCCCCACATAGCTATAGAAGAAACCAAAATGCCGAAAGTATTTATCAATTATTTTATTCAAAAATCTCATAGCTAACTAAGCTCGGTACTTAAAAATGAAAGTTTTAAGCCGGTAGTAAAAATTATACTTCCAAGACTTAAAAAAACTAAATGTAACCTTTTCATTGTGTGTACCATCCATCCCTTGATAAGCCGGATAAGCTGGCCATAGATTGAGTTCACCCCCATCTAGTAAATATTGGAAAAGACTTTTCATGAAAATATTTTCCATGAAAATCTTTTTCTTTTCATCAAGGTATTTGATAGCAATAGGTAAGAAATAATTAGAATAAAAAGACTTTTTCATCATCATTAATCAAGTATCCGCCCACCTCAAATTCCTTGTTGGATTGATATAAAGATCCTTTTTTATCCCATCAGTTGGTAAGAGTAGACTATCAATGTTAGAAATGATATATCTACCGGTTACTTTGATCAAATAATCCACCTCACTTAATAATTTCGAATTGGCCAAAGCATAATTAATGATCTCAACTTCGCCTTTTGACTTACCTAAATGGCTCACTTGGGTCAGGAAGGTCATGTATTCGAAACACGAGATATCCTTTTGAAGGCTTAGAATTTTTTCCGATTTAAAGTCCGAATTTTCAACAAATACGACAGAATATCCTTGCTTAAGATAGAAAGCTACAGCATCATAATAATCATTCTCTCTTTCATTAGCACAAATTCTACCATAAACGATTGCTGGATCAGGCTTACTAGTTGCTGTTAGCAAAATGACATACTTTTTTGACATTGAAAACTACTTTTTATTAGTTATTTAGATTCAAACCTTTCGCTTTATGAATGAATACCAAGTTGTGGTAGAAATGGATTGAAGCAATATTTCTATCCCAATATGTGGGAGAATAACCATTAATCTTAAACTCCTCATGATTCAACCCATCTACAAGAGACTTAAAATATCCCATCATGGTATATTTCTGATTTAACTCTAAACTATCTCCGCCATATTCCGGCCAATAAGACGTCTGTGTGTCCTCCACCACATAAATTCCGCCTTCCTTTAGCTGGGAAAATAAAAAATCGAAAGATGTCAGAACATCTTGGTTCATATGACTTCCATCATCAATTATAAGATCGAACTTACCAGTTTGATCAACGACTTCCTGTAGAAAATCTAAATCATTTTGACTACCCTTAAATATCTTTATCCGAGACTCTTCAAGTTGCGACTTATCATAGATGTCTAAAGCATAGATTTGACCTTTATTAAAATATCTTTTCCACATCCTCAAAGATCCAGCTCCTTGCTGTGGGTGATCATATCCTCCTACTCCTATTTCAAGGAGTTTGATTGGTTTGTTTCTTAGTTTCTCAAAATGCGTTTTATAATGTTCAGTATAAAAGTGATGTCCCCATTTATCGGTCTTTAATACGACGGCTAATAGATTTAAATCAGCTGATCTTCCAATGGTTTTGAAATAATTTACCGCTGTAATAAATAACCTTCGATGTCTAAAAGATAGACTGTCTAGAAGCTTTTTCCGTAAATTGGTTTTAATCATCGTTGATTCTTAGGAGACTTTTTTATATTTTCTTTATCGTCATCATAGTAGCCATAGCCATAGCCATAGGTATATCCATAGCCATAGGTTACTTTACTTCCATCTACTCCATTGAATATAGCGTAGATATTTTTCATGCCCTTACTAATTTTCAGTCCATTAAGTGCATCCACAAAGGTTCGTTGCGAATAGTCCTGTCTAAATACAAATAATGTCAAATCAACATAAGTAATCAAATCCAATGTCTCACTTACCAGACCTACCGGAGGAGTATCGAGTATCACTACATCATATTCCTTTTTCATTTGAGCAATCATCTCTTCAAAACCCTTTGTAAAGAGTAGTTCAGCCGGATTGGGAGGAATAGGCCCTGATGGGAGAACTTCCAAGTTATCATAGGATGTTTTACTGACAGCAGCTCTCCAATCATCGATTTGACCACTCAAAACTGTGGAGAGACCTACATTATTCTGAATTCCAAAATCCTGAAAAATCTTTGGTTTTCTCATATCACAGCCAACTAAAATAGTCCGCTTACCTGTCAATGAATAAACTGAAGCGAGGTTCATAGCACAAAAGGTCTTCCCTTCCCCTGAAATAGTCGAAGTTACCATTAGCGTCAATTGCTTATCATTTGGATTGATAAATCGGATATTAGCTATCATCGATCTAAAACCTTCAGCAATCCCAGATTTCCCTTGCTCTAGTACTACCAAACTACTAGAGCGCTTGTTGAACAAAATTGTGGATAGGAGTGGAACTTTAAGCTTACGTTCTAGGAATGATACATCTTCGATTTTTGTACGAACTAGTTCTCGAAATAAAACAAAAAGAACCGGTAAGATAAAGCCTATAAAGATACCCAGAGAGTAATTTCTCATCGGAAGAGGACTTACCAAAAAACCACCGGAAGCAGGCTCAATTATTTTATTTTCTGCGGTATTGGAAGCCTTAGATATAGCAGCCTCAGTCCTTTTCTCCATCAGAAAATTATAGATATTCTCATTAAGTACAAATTGTCTTTGAATTCGGATAAGGTTTTGTTCTGTTTCAGGAAGATCTCTGAAGGATGCATCTATATCTGAAATCCTATTCTTCAAATTATTGATAAGAAGTGCAGAATTTTGATCTACGTTTTTAAGGATTTCACGGATTGATTTATTTAAATCTCTGATCTTATTTGTGGTGGCCTGCACTTGTGGAGCCTGATCAGTTAAAGTGGCTAGTTGCCTTGATTTCTCAACTTGAAGATCCATCAGATTGGATATCAAGGAGTTTAGAATTGGATCATCTATTCCAATCCCTGAAGGCACCACCAAATCATTATATTGTTCTCTAATAAGGTATTCTCCAAGTTGTTGATAATAAGACTTTTTAAATTCTTCCTCTTGGAGCTGAGTTTCCAATACAGTCAACTGCCCAAACACCGAAGAGCTTTCTGCCTCTAGGTTATAAATTTTATTTGAAGATCGAAATGTTTGCAGCTGATTCTCAAATTGCCTCAAACTATCAGAAACTCCTGCTACCTGGCTATCAATAAAATTAACAGTATTGGTAGCAATCACATTTTTCTCCTCTAATTCTAATGCCAAGTAAGTTTTCATCAAAGCATTGATATAATCTTCGCCTTTTTTCACAGTGGGTGAGTTCAAACTCAAGTCTAAAATTGATCCTTCTTTCTGAAGGGGCTGTACATTGATTTTAGCAGCATACTCCTGCACCAAAGAAGCCAAATCTCGGAACTTCACAGAAACTTCTCCAAATTCATCCGGGCTAGTTTTGGTTACTTTAACTGAGAAATTATTGTTTGTAATCCACTCACCAAAAGGGTATTCGGCGGGTTCCGGAATATTCTCAAGTTTAGTCTTAGTACCATTAGGAAGGTATTTGCTGTAAGACTCATCATCAAATGAGATAATGAATCTTTCACTTGTAGACCACTTGATCGTCACAAGGCCTTGAAGAACCTGAGGCTCCTTCCAGTTTACCTCGATTAATATAGGCGCATTCTGATAAAGCTCATTATTGATAAACGTACCTTTGGAATAATACTCTACTGTAAAGTCTAATTTACTAAGTGTAGCCTCAGCAATTGGCCGAGATTGAAGAATTGTAATTTCATTTACTATACCTGTTTTTGTCGTACCCTCGATGGAAGGTGAATCAAATAAGGAAAAACCACCATCAGATTCTTTGATAAAAAATAGGCCAGAAACTTGATACTGAGGAACAGACGACCTTGTCAAAATGTACGATCCGATAAGGAAAGTCAAGATTGAGCCAATTATATATGGCCAAATCCTAATAATCTTTGGAAGTATTGATTTGATATCGAAAGAACTCTCATCGCTTTTGAAAAAATCGTTTTCTTCTTGATCCAGGTTCATGCCTAAATTTTATTTATTTAACTAAAGTGAGTATCAAAGCAACAGCTGTAATTGAGGAAGTCAACAAAGTCAAAGTTTCTACCAAAGTGCTTCCAGCTCCGATTTCCTTGACTTTCATTGGCTCTGCGTAGATCATGTCATTGGGCTTAAGCCAATAAAACTCTGATTCTAAAAGACCTCTATCTAACAGGTTGATTTTATGAATCTGAGATCCATCAGGATACTGTCTAATTAGAAGTATCTGATCTCTTTTTGCCACCCTGCTTAAATCACCTGCTAGGGCGATAGCCTCAAAAATAGTCACTCTATTTTGAAGAACGGTGTACTTACCAGATTGATTAAATTCGCCCAATGTACTAAAACGTATCCCTCCTAATCTTACTCTGACAAAGTATTCATTTTCATTAACATACGTTCTGACCTCTTTTTCTACTAAGATTTTAGCCTGTTCCGTAGTAAGTCCTTCAAATTTTAGTTTTCCAATCAATGGAATTTCTATCTCACCACTATCGTCCAAGGTATACCCATTCATAAAAAAAATATCTCCCCCGCCTTGACCTCCACCACCCATCTGCATTTGATTACCACCTTCGTTACCTACAGGGGAGAAAACCATATTTATTGCTTCATCAGTTGTCTTGATATTAACTTCGACTATGTCATTAATTTGAAGTAGGTAATCCTCCCTGAGATAAGGATATTTCTGACTAGAACTGACCAATGAACCTGTAGATTTTTCCAGTTCCTGCATATAGACCAATTTCTTATTGGATATGCAGGAGGAAAAAACAATACCAGCCATGCCAATCAGGCAGATGAATTTTAAAATGCTTTTCATGTATTACTGGGTATAAAAGGTCCTGGGAAATTATAAAACTGAATCAAAATTAATAATTTATGCTAAAACCATCCTTTTATCTTAAAGTCTGGCATCTACCAAATCCCTTTTTAAAATCCCCTTGACATCAAAAATTACTTGAGTTGAAGATTTTTCAAGCTTGAGTGATAAAAATTTCTGGTGGGAAACGGCCAAAACGATAGCGGAATAATCAGTTAAGGATGGTTCTTCAGATTTGATCTGAATCCCATATTCATGACTGACTTCTGATACACTAGCCCAAGGATCGTAGACATCTACACCCATATCAAATGATTTCAATTCATTGTATATGTCAATCACTCGGGTATTTCTCACGTCAGGGCAATCTTCCTTGAAAGTAAATCCCAAAATAAGTACTTTGGAATCAATTACCTTCAGATCCTTACGCATCATGAGTTTAATTACTTCTGTTGCGACATGTTTTCCCATACTGTCATTAAGTCGTCGGCCAGCGAGTATGATTTCCGGATGATAGCCTACTTCCTGCGCTTTTTGAGCAAGATAAAAGGGATCCACACCAATACAATGTCCACCAACCAATCCTGGCTTAAATTTTAGAAAATTCCACTTTGTGCCTGCGGCTTCCAACACCTCGTGTGTATCAATTCCCAACAGGTTAAAAATCTTAGACAGCTCATTGACAAACGCGATATTGATATCACGCTGGGAATTTTCAATCACTTT
>JBDNIP010000710.1:0-2265 GCA_041688245.1 Algoriphagus sp. | reverse complement strand
TGTATTTGGAAACAACAAGAAGTTGTTGATCATCAGAGGGATCGTAGGGTCTATTGGCTTGATTTCTTTTTTCTATACGCTACAAAAGATCCCACTGGCCTCCGCGGTTACCATGCAATACCTGTCTCCAATTTTCACTACAATTTTAGGAATATTTTTGGTGAAAGAGCGGGTGAAGCCTATTCAATTTTTATTCTTTGGGATTTCCTTTGCAGGTGTACTTGTACTTCAAGGCTTTGATACGAGAGTCAATCTACTGTACGGATCGATAGGCGTGGTTTCTGCTTTATTTTCAGGACTTGCTTACAATGTGATCCGTAAGTTGAAAAATACGGAACATCCACTGGTGATCATCTTCTATTTTCCTTTGGTCACCCTTCCAGTAGCTTCGGTAGTAAGTTACTTTACCTGGGTTCAGCCGATTGGTTGGGATTGGGCGATTTTGCTTTGGATCGGGATATGCACCCAAGCTGCTCAATATTTTATGACTGTAGCATACCAAAATGCGAATGTTTCTAAAGTCTCCAGTTTGGGCTACCTCGGGATTCTTTACGCCTTGTTTTTTGGCTTTGTTTTCTTTGGCGAGACCTTTGGAACCATGTCTTACGTAGGTATGGGATTGGTTTTGGCAGGGATTTTATTGAATTTAAGGGAAAAGTAAGTTTATCATCATTAGCAAAAGCATTTAGTAAAAATGAATATCACCAAAGATCTTTATAATTCTTCGCTCGCTTTGCTGACTGATTTCTATCAGCTCACCATGGCTTATGCGTATTGGAAATCTGGAAAAGCAGAACAAGAGGCTGTTTTTAGTTTGTTTTTTAGAAAGCATCCCTTCCAAGGAGGCTTCACGTTAGCTGCCGGATTGGAATATGTGATTGATTATTGCAGGAATTTCAAATTCGAAAAAGCGGATATCGCATTTTTGGCAGATATGAAATCTAAAGATGGAAGCGCTGTTTTTGAAGAAGAGTTTCTGAAATACTTAGCTGTAATGAAATTCACCTGTGACATTGATGCAGTCGAGGAAGGAACAGTTGTCTTTCCAAACTCCCCGTTAGTTCGTGTCAAAGGGCCTTTGATCCAATGTCAATTATTGGAAACAGCCCTTTTGAATATTCTTAATTTTCAGACCCTAATCGCCACTAAAGCTGCCCGAATTAACTTAGCGGCCAAAGGAGAACCAGTACTTGAATTTGGATTGCGTAGAGCGCAAGGAATCGATGGTGCATTGGCAGCTTCTCGGGCTTCCTATATCGGCGGATGCACTTCGACAAGTAACGTCATGGCGGGGAAGCTTTTTGGAATTCCTGTTGCCGGAACCCATGCACACAGTTGGATTATGTCTTTTGAGACAGAATTGGAAGCCTTTGAAGCTTACGCGGATGCTTTTCCAGATGAATGTATTTTTTTGGTAGATACTTATGATACCCTCAATGGTGTCAAAAATGCAATCAAGGTGGGGAATGCCTTAAGAGCAAAAGGTAAAGAAATGATAGGTATCCGAATCGATTCAGGTGATCTGGCTTATTTTTCTAATAAAGCCCGAGAAATGCTCGATGAGGCAGGTTTTCCAGAAGCTAAAATCGTAGCATCAAATGACTTGGACGAGCATATCATCACTTCCCTCAAAGCACAAGAGGCTTCGATTAATGTGTGGGGAGTAGGGACCAAACTGGTCACTGCTTTTGACCAGCCGGCTTTGGGTGCAGTCTATAAATTAGCTGCGATCCGAAATGAAAAAGGTGAATGGGAACCAAAAATAAAACTCTCGCAACAGTCCTTAAAAATAAATATCCCTGGCTTCCACAATGTGAAGCGCTACTATTCGAAAGAAAAAGCAGTAGCCGACATGATTTATCTAGAGGAGCAAGAAATAAATCAAAAAGGCGTGATCATCATCGATCCTATAGATCCCACACGAAGGAAGCGCCTGATGCCATCTTTTTATCAGGAGGATATTCTGTTAAAGTCAATTTTCAGAAAGGGTAAGGCATGCTACGTCTCACCTAGTATGGACGAGATCAGAGCACGATCTAAAAAGCAATTGGACTCCTTGGATAAAACACATAAGCGTCTGGTGAATCCTCACCTTTATCCCGTGGGCTTGGAGGAACATCTTCACAAGCTGCGCATGGGTCTTGTCTTGAAAGCAATACGATTTGATAATGGAATCGACTAAACACGATGCACTCCTTATAATAGATGTACAAAATGATTTCCTTCCGGGCGGGGCACTGGCAGTTTCCTCTGGAGATCAGATTA
>JBDNIP010000012.1:0-1984 GCA_041688245.1 Algoriphagus sp. | reverse complement strand
CCTACCATCCGATTTTCCATTTCCAAAAATACACCTCATCTGGTTTTGGCGAAACCCCATTTCATCCATTGATGCCTACTCGGCCAATACGAAAGGACCTGTTGCTATTATCTACCCCGAGCTAAAGCTCAAGGATATCCAACTATTTCAGTCCAATATTTGTAATTCTTCGGAGACTTACCTAGTAGCAAAAATAGGTTCAGAACGAGGCCTAAATTGAAAATCGCAAATCCTAAAGCATATCCCGAACCATCAGAAGGATTTTTTCCATTTCTCTTCGAACTTCAGAGGCCTTGTTGAGGTAGTTGGAATTCATAAAAGCAAAGCTGTATATTTTTCCACTTTTGGTTTTGATCAAGCCTACCAAACTGTGATTGTTGCTCATCGTCCCAGTTTTAGCAAAAATATATGGACTTGATGCTTGATAGCTATTTTTAATTGTACCCGATTCTCCGCCTGTTGGCAGAAGTTCAAAGAGCTGCTGATCGGGGACCATCCGGTAAAGTTTCTCGAAAAGACTGACCATAGCTCGTGGGGTAAATAAATTATGCCGACTGAGTCCGCTGCCATCCACCCATTTGGGTGGGTCAGGAAGATCAAAAAGGTAGGTCTTCAGCATAAACTCAATTGCCCGCTCGGTATCCAATCGTTGAAATAATCGATCTGACACCATCAGCATCAACTGCTCCGCCAAGAAATTATCGCTTTCCAGCATCATCTCTTTGAGAATCGGAAAGAGTGGGCTTCCTCGATAGACTTGATGATCCTTCGGCAGTGGATCTTTTCGATAGCGCCAAGTTTTACCGCTTGCATCAGAAGCAAGTTTCACAAATACCTCAGGAGAAGTCAAGATTGGAATAAATTGCTCTGCTGCTCTGAAATTAGAGGGGCTGTAATAGAATTTGTTGCTGTGGAAATCTCGCTCTAATTCCCGGATAGACCGAGTAGTCAGAAATACCGAATCCTGAAATCGTCTTGGGAAAACCACTGCTTTGCCAGCTTCTTTTCTCACTTCCAAGAGATTCCCGTAGATGGGGAGTGAGCTTCGTTCAGCAGCGTAGTCGAAGTAATAATCATCCCATTGCCATCCGTAACCAAAGGCTGGAGCGTCTACATTTGAATCTGAATAAACCACCTGCTCGAATGGCTGAATTAACTTCAGGATTCCAGGATCCTGAAATTCCTTATACTTCCAAGTCGGATCGCCAGCGCCCCAGATTCGAAGGGTATCTCCAGAAGTCACGTATCGAAGGGTTTGTGTGCTGTCACCGAGAATAGCGATAGCAGAAAATAGGGTGAACAGCTTGGTGGTCGAAGCTGGAATAAAATTTAGATGCGAATTTTTTTCATAGAGCACTATTTTCTGATCCATGTCCTGCAAGATAAAACCCGACAGGTGATTGTTGAAAAAACTTCCAGTTCCCATTGCCTGCTCCATCTTGACGAGTTGGGCTGGAGTCAGCTGCGCTTTTACGGCAAAGGATAAAAAGAATAAGAAGACTAGTAGCAGTGATCGCTGCATCGAAACGAAATTAGGAGTTTTTTGTAACTGCCAAAAATAGGAAGCCCCAACCTGCTATGAAAGCCACGCCACCAAGCGGAGTAATCGCACCCAACCAGGTAATGCCAGTCAGGGCAAGGATGTAGAGCGAACCTGAGAAAATCAGAATTCCAATAATCATCAGGATTGCTGCGCTTGATAATTGCTTCCAGTTTGGCTTGATCAAAGCTAAAATTCCAATCAAAAACAATCCCAATACATGATAGAAATGATAGTTGACTGCAGTTTCAAAGGTGTCTAATCGTCCGGTCTCGGCTAGAATATCTTTCAAACCATGCGCTCCAAATGCGCCGATTCCGACTGCCATGGCTCCAAAAATCGCGGAGGTTTGTATGATTTGTTTGGCATTCATATTTTGATACTAGGTTTTTGGAATGATACCAGCGGTATTTTATTCTTTGATTAACAGAACGGAAGCCCGGT
>JBDNIP010000709.1:0-2814 GCA_041688245.1 Algoriphagus sp. | reverse complement strand
TTTCTTTACCAGATTCACATTCGTATTCCAGCTTGTTTCTGGTCGGAGTTCTTCGGCAAATACTACTTCACGAGCTCCGGTCAGAGCGGCATGATCTTCTGTAAACACATTTGCAACACGAAATCCATTACCAGCGGAAAGTCTAAGAATAGTCGAGTTATCATTCCATGACTTTTTATAATTGACACGAGGGGAAAAAACAGACCCATGAACTGAATTATAATCTAATCGACCTCCAAGCAATAGACTTTGACTTGGAGAGATTTTCAATTCATCCTGCACAAAAATTCCTGGAAGGTGAATCACAGCAGGTTGATTCACATCACCTAAGTCTCCTGCTGTTGCAGGTGTGTTGTCGTCGTAATAGGTAAATCGATAGGCTGCACCAAAGAGAAAATTGTGCTTTGCAAACGTTTTATTCCAAGTCAACTGTCCGAAACCAATGTATTGATCAGCGATGTAAATGGTGTTTCCATAAACTGAATTTTGTGAATGACCATTAGCCGAAAATTGAAAATTCAGGTTTTCAGAAGTCGGTAATTGCCAGACTCCGAATGTCTCCCAGCGGCTGGTATAGATACTTTCACCGTAGACTTGATCTCCACCCCGATCGGCTTTGGTCCATTTCATCTCCCCACCCCATCGATCTTCATAGATATAGCGCGCGGCCACATTGAAAACCCGATTATTTGGTCGGTCTACTTGAATTTTTTGAAAAAGGGATATTCGCTTTGCTAAAGTCAAATCCGTAAAGCCATCTCCATTATTATCCACAGGATTGTCATAATAAAATCCTGATATTCCAGTCAATGATTGAATTTTAGATCCCCATTTTGAGCGAATTCCAAGATCAAGGTTTGTTTCTCCCCAACCTGTCGTAAATCCATCCACTGAGAAAACCGGTGCGGTAAGTGGATTTTTAGTGATTACGTTGATCAAGCCACCCACTGCCTCAGAACCATAGAGCGTGGAAGCTGGCCCTTTCACTACTTCGATTCGATCGATCAAAGCCTGTGGGATTCCTGTCAAACCATAAACCGTGGCTAATCCACTCACTATCGGCATTCCATCGATCAACACCATCGTGTAAGGACCTTCCAATCCATTGATGTGAATATCTCCTGTATTACAAATGTTGCAATTGACTTGTGGTCGAACTCCATTGACATTCTGGAGGGATTCAAAAATCGAAGGAGTAGGATTTGCCTTGAAAAAATTACCCGAATACACCTCTACTGGAACAGGACTGTCTAGTTTGGACACTTCTTGCATGGTGCCAGATACGACCACTTCTTCCAATCCTCCATCTAGTTCTGACAAATCAAAAATCAAATCAACTGACGTAGCGAGTGGTAAAGTTATTTGCTGCTGTGCCGTCTGATACCCTACTCGAGAAGCTTGTATGGTAAATTTGCCTATTTCATTGACCTTGATCGAAAAGTTACCCGCGCTATCAGTCACTGCACCGGTATTTAATCCTTTGATATAAACGTTGGCAAATTCCAAGGCTTCATTCCCGGAGAGTACACTGCCCTTTATTTCTTGGGCTTTTGCCGATGAAAGTGAATAAATAAACAAAAGAGAGAAAAGTAGAGATCTAATCATAAGGGTATCCAAATTTTAAATTTAGATAGGACAAAAGTATAAAGTTAGATTAATCTAACAAAACTGTTTTCCTATTATTTTTACATATTTGAATTTCAAAACAAGAATACATGGCTTCTCAAACCGAAGAAAACTACCTCAAAGCCCTTTTTAACTTGGCCAACTCAGCTGGAGAGGTGAATATTTCCGAACTGGCGACGCAGCTTCATGTCAGTAAGCCTACGGTAAATAGTATGGTAAAAACCCTTCAAAAAAATGGCTGGGTGATTTATCAGAAATATAAGCCGGTTCAATTGACTCCTGAAGGACAAAAAGCTGCGGCAATGGTTATTCGGCAACATCGCCTAACTGAGATATTTTTGGTCAATAAAATGGGCTTTGGCTGGGAGGAGGTTCATGCGATCGCTGAGCAAGTGGAGCACATTGATTCCCCAAAGTTTTTTGAGCGCATGGACGAACTATTAGGCTTCCCTACGATCGATCCCCATGGCTCCCCTATTCCTGATAAGTTGGGACGAGTCAAAGAAACTCATTACGTGAGTTTGGCGGATTGCGAGGCTGGGCAAAATGTGGTTTTGGCAGCGCTGACCAGTAGCTCAACTGAGTTTTTGGAATTCTTAAATAGTCGAAATCTAAGTTTGGAAACCCAAATCACCATTCATTCTCAAGAGATGTACGATCAAAGTATGGTCGTGAGCTATCTAAGTCATTCCAAAGAAACACTAAGCGAAAAAGTCTGTGAAAAGCTGTTGGTGAGAATTATAACTGACTAATTGGCGGAGGCAAATAGTTTGGTTTTTTGAAATTCAACGAATTACCTTTTGAATAATTTCTTGCTCTAGCCCAAACTTACGCTCCTTATCCTATTTTGGAAAATCCTAAATCATAAAAATTATTTTGAGCCTTTTTCTACGCTTCTGGCCTTAACCTTGATTTTTCTCTGTTTTTCATCCTGTGGTCAAAAAGATGAAATGTTGAAGGAAAACTTTGAGGACTGGCAAATTTTAGGCGGAGCTGTATGGAGATTTGATCGAAATCAATTAATAGGCACCGTAACGAATAGCGTCGGATTTGTAATGACTGAAGATCGATTCAGTGATTTTATCCTAGAACTAAAATTACAGCCAGACAGCAGCAGCAGCAGCAATTCAGGCATTTATATTCGTTGCCAAAACCAGAAATTAAATGTTACAGATTGCTATGAAATCA
>JBDNIP010000097.1:0-13293 GCA_041688245.1 Algoriphagus sp. | reverse complement strand
TTTAGATTCAAACCTACGATTTTATAACAAAATGGGTAAACGAATTTTATTCCTATTTTTGGGAAAAGTGAGATGAGATGTCTTAATTAAATTTAGAAAAGTAATATTGGGAACGCTTATTTCTGTTAAAATTTCCGAAGAAGTCGATACCAAAAATATCGCCCTCGTGGGGGATATGCTAATTCAAAATCAAATAAGCTCAAAAGAGCAATAGCTAATCAGATCAGGATCGTTTGAATCTAAGTGTGAGATGAATGATTGGTTTGGAAGCGGTTGGGCATGCGACAGGCTAAAAGTAAAGATGACAGGTTATGAGCTTTCTGAGGAGGGTTTAAAATTATTTGGCGCTCGAAACCAATCAAATTTCAAACTCTTTGGGAAAACACTATGTCTGTCAAAAGAAGGGATTATCTGGTAACCCCAGCCGAACGGCATGAAATCTACCACGTAACTCGCAGTGAGTCCCGGGAGACTCACTGGCTACACTAAGGCTTCAGTACAATTTTCCCTAATTGCTCGCCGTCCCGCATTCTGTCAAATGCCTCCACGGCAGAATCAAATGAATAAACAGAATCGATGATTGGTTTAATTTGATGGGTATTGACTAATTCAAGCATATCCAAGAAATCCTGATCTGAGCCCATTGTGGTACCAATCAACTTGATCTGATTCCAAAATATTTTTCGAACGTCGAGCTTGCTGGGATTGCCTAAAGTAGCACCGAAGAACACGAGCTTTCCTCCTGGCTTGATCACATTTAACAAATGATTAAAAGAATCACCTGCCGCACTGTCGATGATCAGATCAAACCCACCGGTGACCTCAAGGGCCTCACTGGTCCAAGTATGATCTCGATAGTTGAATCCGGCTTTTACACCCAATTCTAATCCTTTTTTGATTTTTTGAGGACTGCTACTGCTGATGTATACTTTAGCCCCCAGTGCTATTCCAAATTGCGCAGCAAACTGAGCTACTCCTCCACCAAAGCCAGTGACAAGGAGGTTCTCCCCTTTCTCCAAATTCCCCTGGTAAGTGAGTGCACGATAGGCTGTCAAACCTGCCAGTGGTAAGGCTGCAGCTTCCTCCCAAGATAAATGGGCAGGTTTCTGATGAATGCGATCCGAAGGAACAATTACAGATTCTGCCAAAGTACCGTTGCCGGGCATTCCTAATATCTCAAAGGAAGAACTTTGCACTTTTTGATTTTGACCCCAGTTCATGGCAGGATTAATGATCACTTCGCTATCTAAATAGCTGGAATCAACCCTTTCACCGATTTCAGTAATTATTCCGGCACCATCGGATCCCAAGACTGTCCCATCGGTAAGATTTGGGTATAAGCCTTTTCTACACCACTCATCGCGGTGATTAAGGGCAGCGGCTTTGATAAGTACACGAACTTCTCCCGGTTTTAAAATCCGGCTAGTCACTTCGGCAAAAGCTATTTTTGAGGGCTCATGTTGAGCCAGAGTAATTCCTTTCATGTCATGGCAAATTAAAATACTGGAGGACGGTCATTACGGTCAAGAAGGTCATCTGAATCCTCTTGATTTGCACGGCTTTGAATTTTGATGGTGTTTCCACTGTCAAATTCTGATACACCACTGGATTGATTGGAGAAAGAAGGCCGATACACTTCATTACCCATTTGTTGATTCCCCATTCCCCCAAAATTATCGAGGTCTGTAAATTTCGTGTATTTAGCAATAAATCTAAGTTTAACATTTTCAAGTGATCCATTTCTATGTTTTGCAATAATTACTTCGCCTACACCTTGGGTGGATTGTGAATTTTCATCCTCGGTGATTCCATAATATTCTGGGCGATATAGGAACATTACTATGTCTGCATCTTGCTCAATAGCTCCAGACTCCCTCAAATCCGAAAGTTGCGGACGCTTATCTCCTCCTCTTGTCTCTACAGCTCGCGAGAGCTGCGATAGCGCAATAACGGGTATAACCAGCTCTTTTGCTATTTTCTTAAGTGCTCGAGAGATACTCGCAATTTCTTGCTCTCGATTTCCTCCATTTCCTCCATTTTTGGAATCTCCGGACATCAGTTGTAAGTAATCGACTACAATCAGTTGGATGTCATGTTGGGCTTTGAGTTTTCTACACTTGGCCCGTAATTCTAGAATTGAAAGTGCCGGCGTATCATCTACGAATAATGGTGCTTTAGACAGTTTTGCAGTTTTATGCACTAGTTGTGCCCATTCATGCTCTGCTAATTGACCTTTTTTGATTTTCTCAGAATCCAGCTCTGCCTCTGCACTGATCAACCGATTAACCAATTGGATCGAGGACATCTCTAAGGAAAAGATCGCAACTGGTTTATTATGATCTACCGCTGCATTTCGCAGGACCGAGAGGACAAATGCTGTCTTTCCCATCGCTGGCCTTGCTGCAATAATGACCAAATCGGATTTTTGCCAGCCTGAAGTAACTCGATCCAAGGCAGTGAATCCTGATGGAACCCCTGTCAAACCATCTTTCTGAAGCTTTCGAGCCTCCAATTCGATGATCGCTTCACGCATAATGGACTTCATATCCGAATAATTCTTTCGAATATTCTTTTCTGAAATTTCAAAAAGATTCTGTTCCATTTTATCCAAAAGTTCGAAGACATCGGTAGTTTCTTCGTAGGCATCACGCTGAATGTCAGAAGCGATTCGGATCATTTCACGCTTGATTGACTGCTCAGTAATGATTCGGGCATGGTACTCTATATTTGCCGCTGAGGCAACTTTGGAGGTAAGTTCAGTCACATAGAATGCACCGCCAGCAGTTTCTAAAGCGCCATTCTTACGAAGCTGAGCAGTGACCGTGAGGAGATCTATTGGTTGACTATCAGTGAACAAGTCCAGAATCGCCTGGAAAATGACCTGATGTGCATCTTTATAAAAACTTTCAACCTTTAGAATATCAATCACATTGGTCAACGCATCTTTTTCCAACATTAACGCCCCCAGAACCGCCTCTTCTAGGTCCAGCGCCTGCGGGGGCACTTTCCCTAGTTGAGAATTGGGAGTAGTTAAATTGGGCTTACGTGTGATTCTTGTATTGATATTTTTCTCGGTCATACAACAAATGTATTGCCTTTGAGTCAGGAGTTTTGAACAACTTTTACAAAAGTTATCAACAATCCATTTCCACAAAAATCAAGCCCTTGATTCGGAATTACTTATAGTAGACACCATTCCGGTAACTGCGAAACATACTGCAAAGCATTGCCCAAGTAAAATGCCAGAGCATTTCAGAGAGTGGAATAGTAAATACTCTAAAGCCTAAAACTGGTCGGTCAAGCATCCCATATTTACTCCAAAAATCCAGGAAAAGAAAGTTGAAATTGAGGTAGTAAATCGCAAAGGAAATTCCTAAAGTGGCAAAAGCAGAGCTAATTGACAGCCCAATCAAATCCGGTCGCTGAAACCAGATATATGCAGCCAGAAGAAAAAAAGTCAGGAAGGTCACATACCCGGAATGAATGCCTAAAACTATGCTGAAAAGGGTCAAACTACCACAGCCGATCAAAAACAGGTAGAAGAAATCCTTGTTTTTGGCTGGCGTTTGTCTGGAATAATTTAGCTGTCTTTTGGTGAATGAGGAATGGATATAACCCCCTACTCCAAACAGCGCAAAGCCAATGATATAATCTTCTAAGCCCACTATACCCTCTCCAAACAGCGTCGGAGGTCTCCAATAATCTCTAAAATACCAGACTTCGGCGACGACTCCCATGAATCCTCCTACTGCCCCTACTTTGAGCATGCCGCTTTTCCAAGGACTTTTAAAGTAAATAATCGCCCATGGAATCATGTAAAGGAAAGCAAGGCTGAGGTAAGCAAATTTATCTGGAAGCATTGGATTGGTTTAATCCTCGAAATTAACAAAATTGTAACAGCGTAAAAAAACTCCTAAAATTCATCTTTTAAAGCCCTTCTCCGGGGTATTATTTTTAAGTTTGAGCAGAAATACGACCTAGACCACATGAGTAACTATCACTTCATCGCTATCGGCGGAGCTGTCATGCACAATTTAGCCTTGGCCTTGGTCCAAAAAGGCTACCAAGTCACAGGGTCTGATGATGAGATCTATGAGCCTTCGCGAACTCGGCTTGAAAAAGCAGGAATCTTACCTGAGGCATACGGATGGTTTCCTGAGAAAATCACCAAAAATTTGGATGGGATCATTCTTGGGATGCATGCCCGGATTGATAATCCCGAGCTCCAAAAGGCTCAGGAATTGGGAATTCCAGTTTATTCTTTTCCTGAATTTATTTTTAATAAAAGTCAGGACAAAAAAAGAGTCGTCATCGGCGGTTCCCATGGAAAGACCTCCATCACCTCCATTATTCTTCATGTATTGCAAGATCAAAAAGTTGATTTTGATTACTTGGTTGGAGCGCAGATCGAAGGGTTTGATTTGATGGTGAGATTATCAGATGCTCCCATCATCATTATTGAAGGGGATGAATACTTGACTTCACCGCTGGATCGAAGGTCAAAATTCTTCCATTACATGCATGATATCGCATTGGTCAGTGGAATCGCTTGGGATCATTACAATGTTTTCCCTGATTTTGAAGGGTATGAAGCGCTATTTAGCCAGTTTATGGAGATGACACCGTCCGCTGGAGAATTGATTTATTGCGCTGCTGATCCACTGGTAAAAACTGCCGCTGAACATGTCCAAATCGAAGGAAAGAAAACTCCTTACACTGCACATCCATCACTGATCAAATCTGGAAAAACATTCCTCAAAACTGATTCCGGACTAATTCCTATCCATATTTTTGGGGAACATAACCTCCAAAATCTTCAGGGAGCAATGAATATCTGCAAGTCATTAGGTGTGAATCATGAGGCTTTTTATAAAAGTATCCAATCATTCAAAGGAGCTGCAAAACGGCAGGAAGTAATTCTCGATACCGGGTCCAGCACCATTTACCGAGACTTTGCACACGCCCCCTCTAAGCTGCAAGCAACAGTCCAAGCGGTAAAGACACAATTTCCGCAAAGACAACTGGTTGCCGTACAGGAATTACACACTTATTCCTCCCTCAACAAGGCTTTCTTACCAAATTATGCAAATACAATGGCCGCGGCAGATCTTGCCATTGTCTATTTGGATCCACATGCAGTCGCATTAAAAAAACTTGAGTTAATGGACGAGGCAACCCTAAGAGAAGGATTCAAGCGTTCCGATTTAAAATTATTTACCGATAGCTCAGCATTAAAGAATTACCTTCTATCACTGAATTATTCCAATTCCAACCTGCTTCTGATGAGTTCGGGCAACTATGACAACATGGACCTCGAAGGGATCAAAGCGAAATTCAACTAACTATGAAATTACATCTAAAAAACCCCATTGCATTTTTTGACCTGGAAGCTACCGGGATAAATATTTCCACCGATCGGATCGTAGAGATTTCGATTGTGAAGCTCCATCCTGATGGCAAGCAAGAGGTCTATACCAGACAAGTAAATCCTACCGTTCCTATCCCCTTAGAGGTTTCCTTGATTCATGGGATTTATGACAAAGACGTTAAAGGCAAACCCACGTTCAAGGACCTGTCCAGAGAGATCTTCAACTTTATCGGCCATTCGGATCTTTCAGGATTCAACGTCTTAAAATATGACATTCCACTTCTAGTGGAGGAATTTCTAAGATCAGGAATCGAATTTGATCTGGATAAGCGAAATCTACTGGACTCCCAAAAAATCTTCCACATGATGGAAAAGCGGAATTTGACAGCAGCCTACAAATTCTACTGCGGAAAAGATCTCAAAAATGCACACAGCGCTGAGGCCGACACCTTGGCAACAATGGATGTATTCACCTCTCAAATAGAACGATACCTCGGTGAGGAAATGGAAGATCTGCAGGGAAATAAGTTGGGCGTCTTTGAAAATGACATGAAAAAACTCCATGACTTGCTTAATGAAAAAATGGTTGACTTGGCAGGTCGGTTTGTCTTCAATGACAAAGGCGAAGAGGTCTTCAATTTTGGAAAGCAAAAAGGAAAAACCATTCCTCAAGTACTTAAAGAAGAGCCCGGCTATTACGACTGGATGATGCGTGGCGATTTCCCGCTAGATACCAAGCGAAAGCTCACTCAGGTGAAATTGAGAGGATTTAATCAGTAAAAATTAGTGTTTAGATCTTAGAATCAAGATTTGAAAACCAAGATGCTACTATTGAGATTTGAATATCAAGAGCCAAGAAGTTCGATCCTAGACCCAAGAGATGGGAATCACTAGCTTTCTGAAAAGAGATTTTGAGGAAATTGAATGATTTAATCACCTGACTCAAAAATGACAAGAACGAAAAAGTCCGAAGGTAATCCTTCGGACTTTTTTTATGATTTCAAATCAAACCCTGTGATGAATACCAAATAAACTACTGACTATCAATACATACTGCTTTGTCTTTCTTATATGGTACTAAACACTTTCTTTTTGAGTTGCTTTCTAGCTACTTGATACTGTTTTCTTGAATTCTGGCTTTAGTCTCTTGATTCTACTGCCTTCCTACTTAGCCGCCTCATAATACTTCATCGCCTTCGGCATTTGCTGGTTCAATTTCTGAATTCTAGAGTCGGGTCCTGGGTGAGTGGATAAAAACTCAGGGGGAGCTGCGCCTGCATTTGCAGACATTCTTTCCCAAAAAATGGGCGCCTGTCGAGGATCATATCCTGCAATAGCCATAAAAGTAAGTCCTAACTCATCCGCCTCTAATTCATGTTTTCTAGAGAAACTAAGCATTCCCAACTCACTTCCCAAACCAATGGATTGCACAAAGATTGATTGTGTCAAGGTAGGATTTTGACCAATTGCGGAGGACAGTACACTAATTCCAAAATTAGCAAGCAATCCATTTGACATTCGCTCTCTGGAATGTGCTGCGACCGCATGGGCAATCTCATGCCCCATCACCACGGCTATTCCGGTATCATCTTGGGTAATGGGCATAATTCCCGTATAAAAAGCTACTTTTCCTCCTGGCATACACCAAGCATTGACTTGCTCACTTTGAATCAAATTGAATTGCCAATCAAAGGACTGTGTAATTTTAGGATAGCCTTCTTGAATCAAAAATTTCTCCACCGCGGCAGCCATTCGCTTGCCCACCCTCACTACAGCTTGTCCCTGAACAGTGTTGGTGACTACTTTTTCTTCGGTCAGCACTTGTGTGTATTGTTTATTGACCAAGGGCATGATCTCCGTATCAGAAACAGTATCGACCCTAAGTCTTCCAGTTAACGGAACTTTAGAGCAGGCATAGAGCATTAGTCCTAATGCTAGAAAAGTGATAATCTTTTTCATGGTAATAATATTTTTTTCAAGCGTTCAAATAGAATACCAGAACCATTTTTTCTTTATTTTTAGTTTCAAAAATAAAGCCATGGAAACTACCCAAAATCAAATTACCCTGAATGCAAAGGCGATTGACTATCAAAATAAAATGTGTAACCCAATGGTTTTTTGGTTTGCCATGCTAGCCAAACTTCCTTCAGCCATTTTTTGGAGATTACGAATCAAGACACTTTCAAGCGAAAAATGTGAAGTCACAATCCCCTATTTCTGGCGCTCCCAAAATCCTTTTAAGTCTATTTATTTTGCTGCCATGGCAGGAGCTGCCGAACTCAGCACCGGAGCACTTTGTCAGTTGGCCCTAGCCGGTAGAGGGAAATTCTCCATGCTTGTGGTCGATTTTCGAGCAGAATATTTTAAGAAAGCAAATGAGAAAATCACCTTCACTTGTAATCAGGGAATCGAATTATTCGAACTAATCGAGCGCATGGAAATCGATGCAACCGGACAATTGATGATGATCTCAAGTGGAAGAAGTCCTTCTGGTGAAGAAGTGGCCAGATTCTATGTGACTTGGTCTTTCAAACGGAAATCTTAATAAATCCAATCTTTTTCTCTCACAAGGAAAGAATTGAAGTGGGCATACACGCGGTCTTTTGGCCAATCTAAAAACTCATGATTGGCATTTCCTTCATTGTACCGAATCACTAACTTATCCCATTGAGCACGAACTAGCTGGTATTTGATCATCAAGTTCTTGCGAACTGAATCTGATTCAATAATCGCATAATAGCCGGCTCTTCGGCTATCCCACACTTGCTTTTTTTCATATTCACGAGCTAATCTGGCCTTTTTGGTAAAGTAAGAGATTGCTCCATAAACTGCAAATCCACCATTTGGAGAACCCGAAGGACCCGCAGTGACTTGGCCTTTTCTAGATTTCTCTTTCACCTCATTTGGGTCAATGACGGTAAGTTTCCCGTCTTTGAACCGAAAGGTATAAGGCTCGGACTTTACCTCAAATGTTGGGAGAAATCTTGCCCGATCTTGAATCTGAATTTGTAGGTAACGATCAGAGCTGAGCAAAATCTTATGATCTAAAAATCCTGGGAAACTGATCCTTAAGCTGTCTCCTGGTCGAGCTTTTAAGTTAAAATAGCCTCTGGAGTTAGTCGAGTCATTTTCCGACGAACCGATCACATCGACAAAAACTCCTTCCAAATACTTCTTATCCGAAGCATCCAGCACATTTCCTGAGTAAGATAATTGACCGAAAGCCAGACTGGCATACAGCAAAAAGAAGAATCCCAGAACCCATTTTTTCATCTGCCCGAAAAATATAGGGTTTCGACTTCCAAAGAAAATATTGTCAGTTAAAGAACCTTAAGCGGGTTTACTGCATGCTATTGGATTATTCAACTCCACGCAATTGATCTGTTCCAAGAAACTCATCATTTTCTGTTCGATACCAAGATCGATTTGCAGGGATCTTTAACCCTCTAAACTCACTCAAACCGGCCAAGTAGCTTATCTCGCCCTTCTGATTAGGTTCGTCTTGGTAGAATTTATAGGCTTCCATTTGGAAGGTATTCGGATCGATGTAGAAATACCAAATGTCTTTTTCGTAAGGCACCCGAGCTACCAAATAACTTTTACCGTTCAATTCTTCTTTGCCTACTTCTTGATCGACTTGAGTTCCCGGATCATTCAACTTCATGGGAAGTCCCCAGAGGTAAGTATAATAATCCCGCATCCGGATAGCGCGCTCATTTTCTATTTCTCCATTGAACACTTGAACCGAGTTATGCCAAACGATATAAGTTAAGGATTGATTTCGGAAGACCATTTTGGATAAATTATTCTCCAAGCTGACAGAATAGGATCTGGATTCTCGGGGAGCGGGCAAACTGTCAGTAAATTTGAATGTCGACTTGAGCTTAGACCAAACCTGATTGGGATCATGAAATTCAATGGATTTTTGGATCAGTTCGGACCCGGTTAATTGATTTGATTGCTTTCTGCATGCGAAAGCAATCAGGGAAAATAAAAAAAGGTAGTGCTTTTTCATAGTGCTACTAGTTGCTTTAATGTATATCCATTCTTATGGCAAAAAAGGACAATACACGATCGAATTTGATAAACTTGGACGAAAATAGCCACTTCGGTCATCCGTCATCTGCTTGCCTCGACTCGGCGGGCTTGCCTCGACTCGGCGGGCCTGCCTCGCCGTGGCAGTCCCTGACTTAACTTGGTTGGTCTTCTATCCATTAAATCAAAGGATATCAGTTTTCCGCCATGATTCCGATGAATTAGGAGGCATAATCTACCTATTTTCGAGGAATGAATTTTAAACTCACTCGTTTTGCCCCCACACCAAGTGGATTTCTTCATCTTGGAAATTTGTATTCCTTTTTGGTGACCAAAGTTCTAGCTGAAAAACATGGAGCAGAAATCCTGCTTCGGATCGATGACCTAGATCAGGACCGCTTTCGGGAAGAATACACACAAGATATATTTGATACGTTGGATTTCATGGAACTAAGCTATGAACTAGGGCCCAAAAATGTTAAGGAATTTGAGAGCGAATGGTCTCAAATTCATCGAATGGAACAGTATCGGGCAGCACTTGAGGAATTGAGCGAAAAAAGGCTTGTTTTTGCCTGTGATTGCTCTCGCAAAAAAATCCAAGAAATGGATTCCAGCGGTTACTATTTAGGCCATTGCCAAGATCGTCGAATACCCTTGGATCGAAAGGAAGTCACTTGGCGATTCAATGCTTTGGAAACTGACTTTGTAAGTCTAAAATCCTATCCAAGCCAGTTAGATTCCTCACTGATATTACCTACTGATGTGGCATTTTCTGTTTTAAGAAAGAAAGATCAGCAACCAGCTTATCAACTTACTTCTTTGATTGATGATTTGCATTTTGGTGTCGATTTGATCGTCAGAGGACAGGATTTGTACAGTTCCTCTTTGGCTCAGCTTGCATTGGCAGAAAAGTTATCAAAGCCTCAATTCCTAGAGACTACATTTTTATATCATCAGATTCTAAAAGGCCCAAAAAAGAAAAAACTCTCCAAATCAGATGGATCCACCTCAATCAAATCTATGCGGGATTCAGGAAAAAAGCCAAAGGATGTATATCAAACGCTAGGTGAATACCTTGGGAATCCAGAAATAAAAGATTTTGAAAGTTTCAAAGCACAATTCTTGAAAGCCTAAAAAACTGACCCCAATTAAGTGCTATTTACCTTTTACCACAAAAACCCCCGATAAAGCAAGCTTTAACGGGAGTTTTGGGAAAGTTAAACCTACTCCACAGTAGGTATTTCAGGGTTAGTCAAACGGATCTCTCAGGACTTTAGAATTGGGAAATGGCAATTAATTCTATTCTCTTGGCTCTCCGCTCTTGATTCTTCGTTCTAAACTCTCTGAGTTTCTTGATTCTAATATCTTGATTCTTGCTACTAAAATCTTGCTTCTCATTCAATACTTGGCCGGTATTCCCGGAGCAACTGTAGAATTCTCGATAAACTGTCGAATATCCTCATTGGAAGAAGCTAAATCCTCAGCACGCAGATACATCATGTGACCGCTTCGATAGCCTTTGAAGAACGTTCTATCCTTCATTTTTCCAGTTGGGTCGATATGACGAAGGCTATATTTTGCATTGAAATAATCCGTACCTCCATCAAAATAGCCAGATTGAATCATGACATTCAGATAGGGATTTTGTCGCATCGCAGTACCCAAATCATAGCCGGTAGTCTCATCAGAGCGATCCCAAGGAGAAACTGGTCCAAAAAGATTGTAAGTCAAATCTGTCTGATAATTCAAGACATTTTTAGCATAACTATTAAATGCTGGCGCAAAGGCATGATTCCATGAAGTCAAAGCCGGATCAAAATCATAGCGATCACCTGCGTCCATTCGATCTATTCCACGGTACCTACTATCCAATCGACCCACCGTCAATCCGTCTTTGCGAAGCAACTCTTTCCAAAAGAAACTGGTCGGAACCATCAAATTATAAGACAGCACTGCTTCTTTGCTGATACCTGCATAGCGAGCCATTTTAGCTGCTACAGCATCCCGTTCAGCATCTGAAAGACTTCCACCTTTCACCATTGCGGGGAGCAGTTCATTCATGGCAAAAGCCTCCGCCTCAGGCAAAATAACATCCAAATCCTTACGTTGAAGATCAGCCGGCAATTGCTTATGGTACCAAGCTGTAGCCGTAAAGTACGGAAGGTAGTTTGCCATTTTCACCGGCCCTTCCCGCTCGATTCCCATATCTGTAGGCGATACTAGTATTACCCCATTGAAATACATCCAGTGTGCATTCTGAAGCTGAGAAACTAAACCAGCGACACGCGTTGTACCATAACTCTCTCCTATCAAATACTTTGGCGAGGTCCATCTATTCTGACGAGTCACGAAGGTATTTACCCAGTCAGCGAGGTATTTAATATCCGGATTGATTCCGAAGAATGTCGTTCTCGGAGTTTCAGGATTGGTAATTCTAGAATAACCCGTATTTACTGGATCGATGTAGACAATGTCTGCCACATCAAGAATTGAATGCGGATTTGATTTGGTGCCATAAGGCTGGACAGGGTAGCCTTCGTCGTCGATTCTCAGAACTACTGGACCTGTATAAGCCAAATGCATCCAGATCGAAGCAGATCCAGGTCCACCATTGAAGGAGATTACCAATGGTCGATTGGTCTTATCACTACTATCTGTTCGCTCATAATAGGTATAGAAAAGCGATGCCATTGGTTCGCCTTTTTCATCCCAAACCGGTTGAGTACCTGCTGTAGCCCGATAAGGTACTTTTTTACCTTTTATAGTCGTCTCATGAGTGGTAATAACTGTTGACTCAACTCCAATTTTCCGCTCAATCTGTCCTTGAACTAAGGTTAGAGAAAATAGGATAGCTGCAAATAGTAAGTAGATTCTTTTCATAGCATTGTTCTTTTGATGAGTCCAATCTATAGGATGAAATTCATTCTGAAATAAATATTACACCAATGGCCTCATTGGGTATTTCCCTTTTGATTCCCGCTGACCAGTCTCGCGATCACTATTGCAGGATAAAGAATTCCAATGGTGGACAGAAATACAGATAGCATCTTTGCCATAATTTGAACGGGGTACAAATCCCCAAAGCCAACTGTGGTCAAGGAAACCAAACTGAAATAAATATAATAGGCATAATCTTCATCTAAACCTGCTAAACTGGTACTTCCCGAAATACTCGAACCGGTCATTAGATGAATAATTTCAAATACGAACGCTCCTAGGATCGCTACCAGCAAATAAACATTTATAGCTCCGATGACACGATAAATATTGATTTCAGAGTCACGGAATAATAGTTTGATATTCAACAATATAAATACCATCATATTTAGAATTCCGACGATTCGTTCCAAGAGGTAAAACTCAAAATCCAAATCCGAAAAACGAAGAATACGAAGTACGAGCTGCGTAAAAAACAATGCAGAAGTGGTTAAAATCAAAGTATTGTTTTTGGAAGACCAGATCCCCGTAAAGAATAAAAACAAAAAAACGGCATTGACAAAAATGAAATGAACATGCCCGTATTCGATAAGAATGGGTAGAATAAAAACCGTGAAAATCAAAATAAATAAAAGAATTCCAAAGCTGCCATCGGTCAACCAATAATCCGTAAAAGATTTAAATACGGCTTTTATGTGCCTTCTTTTTTTATGAACAGTTTTTTCCATTTTCCTCTAGAATTCTAGAACTCCTTCTAAGACTTTTACGGCTTTTCCTTTAATAATCACTCGATCATCATACTTCGCTAAGTAGAGCTCCCCACCTCTTTTACTGGCTTGATAGGCTTTCAATTTCGATTTTCCGGTCTTTCTATGCCAATAGTCCATCAGTGCGCAATGTGCAAAACCAGTGACAGGATCTTCAGGCACTCCTACATTTGGCCCAAAAAACCT
>JBDNIP010000708.1:0-4130 GCA_041688245.1 Algoriphagus sp. | reverse complement strand
TCAAATGCCTCCATACTCGTCTCACCCTTTTGCGCCAATTGCACCAAAGCAATGACGCTCTCCAAATACGTGGTACAATCCACACCCATCAGATCAATCACCAACTTCTCCTCACCCGGCAGTTCCAAGGTCTTGGCCACATACGGCGTCCCGATAAACCACTGACCTATCTCCGCAGCAAGTTCCCCGCTGGTTTTATTTGTACTGTCCAATGATGAAATCCGCTCAAGACTTTGCTCCAGCTTTTGCCGACTTTCTGGGGTGCATACGGTCTGGGCTTTTGAGAAAAATGGGAGGAAGAGGAAAAGGTAGAGGATTTTGTGCACGGGAAATTTTTAAACGATATGATCTTAAAGAATAAAAGTAAAAATTCTAGTGATATCACAGGCAATTAAAGTGAGCTGATATGTATTGCTATCTCAAATCTTAGCTTCTTTTGGTAAAAATCAAATCGGATAAAACAGCAAGTTCTTAAGTTTCAACTGGGTTCAATCTGGTTTAAAGTCAAAAAAATTACGAGAGGGAATGGTTATTATAGATTTTCCATTACCTATTTAGATTTACTTTCTTTACAAGTAGAAAAGGGATTCTGAAAAGGAAAGGGCTTTGGTTTTTTTGATTTTCGAAAAAAAACAGATTGCCAGAATCCTCTGAATTCCCCATATTGATCAATAGTTAATTTTTATAGTTTCAATTTCGATGGCTTTTAACGAAGATTCTAGGGTCAAAATTCCCGCAATTTTACATTTAATACGCTTAGGCTTTACTTATATTCCTCAAAGCCAACAGTATCGGCGGGAAGAAACCAATATATTTGAAGGGATCTTCAATGAAAGTATTCTAAAGATAAACCCGCATCTGAATGAGCATGATGTCAAAAGAATCCTTGATGAGATTACGCTAGAATTGGATTTTGAAGATTTGGGAAGAAAATTCTTCGAACGTCTTATTTCAGATTCGGGGAATAAACTGATCGATTTCCAAAATTTCTCGAACAATTCCTTTCATGTTACTACTGAGCTTACCTGCAAAAACGGGGATGAGGAATTCCGCCCTGACATTACGATTCTAATCAATGGAATGCCACTGGCATTTATAGAAGTAAAAAAGCCACATAATAAGGAGGGAGTCATTGCCGAGCGAACTAGAATAAATGATCGCTTCAAGAAAGAACACTTTCGACGATTTGCGAACATCACCCAATTGATGGTTTTCTCAAACAATATGGAGTATGAAGATGGAATAGTGGATCCTGTTTTTGGAGCTTTCTATACCACCGCAGCCTACAAAGATCTGCAGTTCAATTATTTTAGAGAGGATGCAGAATATCCGGTGAAACAGGGATTGAAGTCAATTTCGGAAGAGCAAGAAAATGCAATTTTGAAAGACACTAATTTGATGGTGATCAAGCACAGTCCTGAGTTCAACACCAATAAATCGGAATACACCCCAACCCATCGCATTCTTACTTCTTTATTCAGTCGAGAGCGATTATCCTTTATCCTGAAATATGCCTTGGCTTATGTCGAAGAAGAAACTGGTCTGGAAAAGCATATCATGCGCTATCCGCAGCTATTTGCCACACTGGCGATAGGACAGAAGCTGAGCGAAGGAAGGACCAAAGGAATCATCTGGCATACGCAAGGTAGCGGGAAGACGGCACTCGCTTATTACAATGTCAAGTTCCTCACTGATTTCTATCAAAAGCAGCAAGTAATTGCAAAGTTTTACTTTGTGGTGGATCGGATGGATTTATTGATTCAGGCTTCAACTGAATTCAGTAATAGAGGGCTGAAAGTAAATCAGGTGAACTCTCGTCAAGAGTTTGTCGCCGATTTAAAAGTAATTGGTGCCATTCACAATGATTCTGGACTTCCGGAAATCACAGTGGTCAATATCCAAAAATTCAGCTTGGACTCCACTGTTGCTACCACATTGGATTATGACATCCGTATTCAGCGCGTATTTTTCTTGGATGAAGCTCATCGAAGCTATAATCCCAAAGGAAATTACTTGGCCAACTTGATCAACTCGGATAAAAAAGCGGTCAAAATTGCGTTGACAGGCACGCCACTACTTCGTGAAGTAGCCGGGGATTATGATTCTAAAGCGCTCTTTGGAAATTACATCCACAAGTACTATTACAATATGTCTATAGCCGATGGCTATACCCTTAGACTGATACGAGAAGAGATCGAGGGGAAATTCAAGATGGAAATGAAGGAGCTGATGGAGCAGATCAAGGTCCTTCACGGGGAAATCCCAAAAGCGAAAATATATGCGCATCCCAAATTTGCTGAACCCTTACTCGATTACATTGTAGAAGATTTGATCCAGTTTAGGAGGGATCAGCAGGATGCTACTTTGGGAGGGATGGTGGTTTGCGACTCTTCCCAGCAGGCAAAGGAACTTTTCAGGCTTTTTGAAGTACGATTCGGCGAGCAAGAACTAGATGCTGGGGTATTACTAGCTGCAGAACCGCCTAGGATATATAGGACTCATGATATTCCAACTCTGAAAGCTGCTTTGATTTTGCACGATGAGAATAATAAGGGAATCCGAAAAGACCTGGTAAAAGTCTATAAAAAAGGAAATATTGACTTGCTCTTTGTCTACAATATGCTGTTGACAGGATTTGATGCGAAGCGGCTCAAGAAATTGTATTTGGCCCGTGTGATCCAGGATCATAATCTCTTGCAGACTTTAACCCGTGTCAACAGACCGTACAAGAAATACAAATATGGCTATGTAGTTGATTTTGCGGATATCTCAAAGGCATTCAACCGAACCAATAAGCTCTATTTTGACGAACTCCAAGAGCAGTTGGGAGATGAAATGGAGTTGTATTCCAACCTGTTTAAAACACCCGAGGAAATACAGCAGGAGATTCAGGAGATCAAGGAAATCCTTTTTCAGTTTGATACCCAAAACAAGGAAATCTTCTCTCAGCAAATCAGCCAAATCACCGATAAGGGAACATTGATCCAACTGGTAAAAGCCCTTCGTACCGCAAAAGAGCTTAAAAACCTGATTGCGCTCAATGGCTACGAGGCATTGGATGGTGAGGTGGATTTTGAGGTCTGGAATCGCTTATTGATTGAAGCTCAGAATAGACTTGATAATATCAATTATGTAGAAAACCTCGGGAATGAAGATTCTACCACCAATATCATCAATACCGCGCTGGAGGAAATCGTTTTTCAATTTATCAAAGTCTCCGAAAGTGAGCTTGTCCTGGCAGATGCGTTCAAAGATATCCTGCGAAAAACCCGGGAAACTTTACGGGATAATTTTGACCAACAGGACTCGGACTTTGTAAGTTTGCGGGAGGAACTGGAAAGAATCTTCAAAAAGAAAAATCTCAGCGAGGTCACGCAGCAAGATTTGGCAGAAAACATGCCTTTGCTCAGAAAAATCCATGAAAAGGCAAAAGAACTGAATCGGGAAAATGGAAATCTTAAATCAAAATACAGCCAAGACGAGAAGTTTGCTCGGGTTCATAAGCGTCTGATGGAAAAAGGAGGGATGACCAAAAAGCAGCTTCAGTTGCAAGCTGCTTTATTAAAAGTCAAGTCACAGGCAGATGAATCTATCCAAAACAGTAAGGATATTATGGGCAATGAGGCTTTCTTCAAGCGCTACATGATGCAGCTGGTGATTAAGGAATTCAAAAACGAACAAAAAATGGCGATTGACCACCCGACTACGCAAGGAATCAATCAGTTGATTGTCAATGAATATATACAACAATATCACTCTTCATCCTTAAGATGACCCAAGATTTAAATTTTATTACCAAGACCAAAGACCTCATTGACAATCTGAAAAGTGTCTGTGCCAATTATGGCTTGGGCAACGATGGCAACGAGTTTAAGATTATTACTCAGGTATTTCTCTATAAGTTTCTGAATGATAAGTTTCGCTACGAAGTGAAAAAGGTGAAGCCTGACCTCGCGGCGGTGGAGGATTTCTCAGCTGCGCTGCATGACATGCCTGAAGATGATTACCTCTTTCTGGTGGATTCGCTGGATGCAAATATCCCAAGGTTACAATCTCATCAACTGATATCCCATCTTTACAATAACCAAAATCAGGGAGATTTTGCGAAAACCTTTGACGATACCCTTCGC
>JBDNIP010000707.1:0-2167 GCA_041688245.1 Algoriphagus sp. | reverse complement strand
GGAATTGTCTGAAGGCGCTCTTTGAAAAGATTATCGGCCAGATAAGAAAGATCCAGTAAGCTCCGGGTGTCACTTTTGATGTTGAGATAAACGATCGGACTTGAATCCGCATCTGATTTGGATACCACAGGAGGCTCGGCATCAGGAGGTAAGTTCCGTTGTGCTCCAGAAACTTTGTCTCGAACGTCATTGGCTGCTGCCTCGAGATCAGCACCTACATCAAACTCTACTGTAATGTTACTCGTGCCATCATTACTGGTGGAGCTCATGGATTTGATACCCTGAATACCATTGATTGCCTCTTCAAGAGGCTCAGTTATCTGGGCTTCGATGACGTCTGCATTGGCTCCTGTATAAGAAGTCCTCACAGAAATCACTGGTGGATCCACACTTGGATACTCTCGAATACCCAACAGACTGATACCGATCACACCAAAAAGGACGATTACGATCGACATCACAATAGCCAATACTGGCCTATTGATACTCAAACTGGAAAGACTTGCCATTTCAATTTGTTTTAGTGATTTTCAAGAGGGAACCAGTTCTAGCTTGCAGTATTCCAGAGGTCAACACTAGATCGCCTTCTTCCAATCCACTGGTGATTTGTACTTGACTTTCGGTACGGGTTCCGATTTCTACTACTCGTTCTTCAGCCTTTTGATCTTTTCCGACTACAAATACTTTGTAACCTTGAAGTTCGGGAATAAGCGATTCGGCAGGCACCATTAATGCATTGTCAATTTCTCCCAAGACAAAACGAATCTTCACAAACATCCCCGGAAGGAATTTACCTTCCTTATTGGAGCTCTGGGCTCGTATTTTCAGGGTCCGGGTAGCTGCATCAATCTGAGGCTCAAAAGCGTAAACTTTGCCCTCTACCTCTTGAAGTGTGGATTCACTGGAGAAATAAATAGAAGCACCGACTTTTGCTAGATTAGCATAGCGCTCAGGAATCGAAAACTCAATCTTTATTGGGTCTAAATTAACAAAAGTGGCAATTTCATCGCCTGTTCCGATTACACTTCCCTCACTGACTTGACGAAGACCCAGTGTGCCATTGAACGGCGCTCTTACAATTGTTTTTTGGATTTGGGCTTCTACTAATTTCAAGTCTGAAAGTGTCGTATTATATTGATTCAGCACGATGTCGTATTCTACCTGACTGATCGCTTCACGAGCTAAAAGTTGCTTTTGACGATTCTCCTGACTTTCAAAAAGCTTCTGGGTGAATTCCAATTTCTGATGCTGTGCCTGAAGATCATTATCATTCAAATAAAGCAATGGTGTACCCTTGAGGACATATTGACCCTCTTTGAAGGAAATTTTGGTGACTAGTCCAGATACCTCAGGCCTCAAAGATACCGATTCATTGGGCTGAATAGTACCAGTTACATTGAGTTGGTTTTTCAAGGTCTCCTTCTTCAATGTAATCACTGTGACAGGTAATTCTGAGCTTCCACCTGATGGTGGACCCGCTGTAGCAGCAGGACCGGAGTTAGTATCATTGCTCCATCTTGGATAGAAGTAAATAATCGCAATAATTGCAACTACTGCTACGATTAATAGGGTTTTGGTTTGCTTATTCATTTAGAAATATTCGAGCTTATTAACTGTGATTTTGGATAAATGCCAATGAAAGTTTATTGAATTCATCTGGTCGCTCCACATTGACGACATGGCCGCATTTATCAAGAATTTTTAACACTGAGCTTTTATGGGTTTTGATAATAGTTCGTACCGGCTCCAAAAACATCACGTCCTGATCCCCCATCACATATAAAGTAGGAATTCCCAGATCCGACTCTTTGAAATATCGCAGGAGCGGATTGATATCTTTGGTGAGTTTGAACCAGCGAATAAATTCTTTTTGACAAAGCTTCTGAGCCTCTCGAATAAATAAATTTCGCGACTCTGTGCTCCGCTTAAGAGGCATGACCACGAAGGAAAAAATCTTGTAAAGCCAAATAAATGGGATGAAGCGCTTAAATACATTTGCGAAAAACACTAGAAATTGGGATGTTATAGTCAGTCTGGTGACGGCTCCGGCCAATACCAGCGACTTTACCCTCCATTTTTCCATTTCGGCTAGTTGGCGTACAATCACCGTACCCAACGAGACACCCATGAAATGAGCAGGTGGGATTTTGAGCTCATCGAGCACTTC
>JBDNIP010000706.1:0-1752 GCA_041688245.1 Algoriphagus sp. | reverse complement strand
TGATGTTTTCTTTCCTTTGATTAATTTTTATAGTTTTAGTCAAATTGGTCCAAGGCCAGTCTAAAGTCATCGATCGCGTAGGAAGATCTTTTTCAACAGGCTTCTCCCCTCTCATGATCACTAAAGGCAAATAAATCAACTCAGAATTCCCGTCTTTATAGGTAACTACCAAATCAACAGGCATTGGCATTAATCCAATTCGCTCCAGAACGATTTCAGTATCATTTCCCTGAGGATTTACCGCTTTGATTCCATAATCAATCGTCTTGGTAGAATTCACAAAGTATTCTTTGTACCAATCCAGCTCCATCCCGCTTTCTTTCTCCATAATTCGAACAAGGTCATTGACATTTGGATGCCTAAACTTCCAAGTATCGAAATACCTCAGCATCGCTCGATCTCTTACATCGTCACCAATCACATAGCCCATTTGAGCAATGAACGTAGCCCCCTTTGAATAAGCAGCAGAACTATAGGCAGTATTTGTATTGAAATGATCCGAGTGCGTATTCATTGGCTCTTCCAATCCAGACTTAGCCAATTTGATGTACCCTGCATAGGAACCGGCTGTTGGATTTGCCGACGCAGAATAAATCTCACTCATTGCGAGACTTGAAGCATAACTTGTAAATCCCTCATCCATCCAAGGATAAAGCGACTCATTAGTAGCTAAAACTCCATGAAACCAGCTGTGGGCTAGTTCATGAACCATCACACCAGTCAAGCTTCGAATGCTTCGCTCACCGGTAACCAAGGTGGACATTGCATATTCCATTCCTCCATCGCCGCCCTGCACCACAGAGAATTGCTTATAGGGATATTGCCCGAAATGCTCTGAAAGAAAATTAATTGCTTCAGGCGTATACGCTTTCAATTTTTCCCAACTCTCTGAAGTCTTCTCTCCGGGAATAAAGAAATGATGAACTGTGATTCCATTTTCCATTAGCACTTTATCATGCTGATAATTGGGATCTGCTGCCCACATAAAATCGTGAACCATTGGGGCTTTGAAGTGCCATGTCAAGGTTTTCCCTTTTGTAGCAGGAACTGTTATTCCTTCATCCTCATAGCCATGACCAATTTCATTTGGGTTTTGCAAGTAGCCGGTTCCACCTATTACATAGGTTTTGTCCAAGGTGATTTTCACATCAAAATCCCCCCAAACCCCATAAAATTCACGGCCGATGTAAGGATTGGAGTGCCAGCCTTGTTCATCATAGTTAGCCAGTTTTGGGTACCACTGAGCTATAGAATAGCGAACTCCCTCGGCGCCATCTCTACCCGACCTCCTGATCTGAAGCGGAACTTGACCAATAAACGTAGATTCGAATTTCACTGTAGAATTTGGAAGAATTGGTTGATCCAGGTAAACAACCAGAATCGTTTCCTCCTCTGTAAATCTGACCGGCATTCCATTCATTTTAAGCGAGTTGATATGTAGAAAACCGACTTCATTTGGCTTTAATTTTGAAATTCGGTCTGATACTCGCCTGTCAGGATCTGCGATAGTTCGTGATCGCTCATCCATCATACTTCCCGGCTGAAAGGCATTGGGATACAAATGAAAAAAAACTCGGTCTAAAATGTCAGGAGAATTATTCGTGTAGGAAATAACTTGATTGCCAGTGTATTGATTGGTGCTAACATCTAAGTTGACATCCATTTGATAGTTGATCGCCTGTTGAAATCTACCCGTCTGACTTTGGGCAATTGTCGAAATGATCAGGCACAGAAAAAGCCCAAATAGCGACT
>JBDNIP010000705.1:0-14009 GCA_041688245.1 Algoriphagus sp. | reverse complement strand
GGCGCATCAGCTGGGATCATAAAGAGTAAAATCGAGTTTCTCTCAATATGTCTCAAGAAGCGTATTCCTAAACCCTTCCCTTCAGCCGCACCCTCTATGATTCCAGGAATATCTGCCATCACAAAAGATTGATCGCCTCGATAAGCAACCACTCCTAGATTAGGTACTAAAGTAGTGAATGGATAATCACCGATTTCTGGTCTAGCTGCAGAAATTGATGATAGAAGCGTTGATTTTCCAGCATTTGGAAATCCCACCAAACCTACATCTGCCAGCAGTTTCAATTCCAGAATAATCCATTCTTCGATTCCATCTTCGCCTGGCTGAGAGTAGTGTGGTGCTTGATTGGTTGATGTTTTGAAATGCTCATTACCTAATCCTCCACGACCTCCTTTTGTCAGTACAACTTCCTGACCGATTTCAGTAATTTCAAATCTTTTTTCTCCTGTATCAGCATCTTTGGCTATGGTACCAAGAGGGACTTCTAAAATGACATCTTTCCCATCTGCTCCAGTTCTACGACCTCCCTCACCGTGATTTCCAGCATCAGCGATCACATGCTTCTTATATTTCAGATGCAATAAAGTCCACACCTGAGTGGTTCCTTTAATAATTATATGTCCGCCACGGCCGCCATTTCCACCATCTGGACCTCCCTTTGGAACATGTTTTTCCCTCCTAAAGTGCAAAGCACCAGGTCCACCTGCTCCAGATCTGGAGCAAAATTTCACATAATCGATAAAATTAGAATCTGCCATTTGTTGAAAATCAAAAGGCTAAGCATTGATGCCTAGCCGAATTTTGATTGCAAAATTAAGTAAATTAACCTTACTGGTAGCTATCTATTACTGAAGTGATGGAATCAAAGATCTGCTCGATTTCTCCAACGCCATTGATTTTAGTTAGTTTACCTTGAATACTGTAATAATCCGCTACAGGTAATGTCTCATCCAAATACACCTTTATTCGCACATTTATTTTGTCTTCATCTTGATCATCCACACGGTTAGAGGTCTTCCCACGCTCTTTAATCCTAGACTTTAAAATTTCTTGTGGAACATCTAAGGCTATCATCCCAGAAATAGAAAGTTTATGAATGGCTAACATTTGATCCAGGGCTTCGGCCTGAGCTGTAGTTCGCGGGAACCCATCGAAGATATAACCATGAGTTATATTTTTGGTCTCATTTATTTTGTCCTCCACCATCCCTATTACGACTTCATCAGGGACCAAATGGCCTGCATTCATATATTTTTTAGCAGAATCACCCAGCTCCGTGCCTTCCCCAAGGTGTTTTCTGAATAAATCTCCAGTGGAAAGATGAGTTAAACCATATTTCTCTATGAGTTTTTCACTTTGTGTGCCTTTTCCTGCTCCTGGAGGGCCAAATAATACAATATTATACATCTAAAGGTGTTAATTAAGAAATCTTAAGTTGATAAATTGAAGGTAAGTTTCTACCCAAACCATTATAATCAAGACCATATCCAAGTACAAATTTATTCGGAATTTCAAAACCGACATAATCTAAAGTGTAATTAAAGCGAAAAGCATCTGGTTTAAATAATAATGAGGCTGTAAAAATATGTGCTGGCTGATAACTCAAAATCTCAGAAATCAGATGGTTCATACTCGAACCAGTGTCAACGATATCCTCTACTATCAATACGTTTTTTCCTTTTAAATTGGCATTCAAGGCTATAGTGCGTTTTATCACGCCTTTACTTTCAATTCCCTCATAGCTGCTTATGCCGATAAAAGAGATCTCAATTGGTATGGAAATTTCCCTGCACAGATCAGCAAGAAAAATAAACGCTCCGCTTAATACGCCAACAACAAATAATTCTTTCCCCTGAAAATCAGTGGTAATTTTTTCTCCAAGCTCAACCACTCTTTTCCTAATGGAATTTTCACTGAGATACGATTGGAAATGTTTTTCGTGAACTTTTATATACTCCATTTATTATAATTTCTCTAAAAGGTAGCAATACAAGGCAATCATTGATTTAAAATCAGATAGTGAAACTTTTTCATCTGGAGTATGCACATTATCCTCGGGAGCACCGATGAAGCACCAATCTATTGCATAAGGAGAAAATTGAACTTCCTTACCATCACTACCGCCATATTCTTCCACTTCTGTTTGGAACATAATGCCACTAAGTTCGGCTAATTTAATTATTCGATCCAAGAATTTTTTTCTTGGAATAAACTTATCTCGAATAGATATTACTACTCCTTCGTGATGTCTTACGCCCTCAGTGACCCAAGTTATATCTGAAATTAAAGCTTGCTTCACAGGGGCATTTTCTTGAATAAATTTGAGCAAAAATGGAATACTACCACCCCCATGTTCTTCATATGTGGAGAAAACCACCCATCCATCACTAATTGTTTCACAAACTTTCAATGCGGAATAGACCCCTAGTTTATTATCTAGGTATGCTGCAGTGATGAAATCTTCATCAAGTCTTACGTTCTGCTTGAACGAAAGCCGAGTTCCCGGTTCAATTCCTCTCGGAAAATCATGAAAATAACCGTTTTCATTCCCCATCAATTTACAATTTATTTCGCCTAAATTATCTTTTCCCACAAGCTCAGTTCCCTCTATTATTTCAGGACCTCCTATGCTTATTAATTGATTATCATATCTAACCATGAAACCTATAGTATCAATATGTGCAAAAACCACTGTTCGCGGTTGACCAAATTTTAATAAAACACAGTCATGAAACTCCTCACCGGAGTATATTTCAGGCAAAATATTCCAGAGCGACTTATGCTCTAAAACATAATTTAATATAAAGCGTGTACTCAAATGTTCATCTCCAGACACGCTTTGTATCTCTAGTAATTCATTTAAAAATTTCATTTTGGCATAAATTATGTTAATTCTTTGTTTAAATTTGAGATAAATCAAACAAAATTATTTCTGATACCTCAATGAGGATCTGAATTATTTATTTAGATTTACAACAAGTAGAAAGGTAATAAATTTGTAATCACATCTATCAACACTTAAAATTTGAACAAAAATTTTTTGTTATGAAAAAAATAATACTATCAACAATCATGGCAGGCGCTTTGGCCATCGGAGCAAATGCCCAAGAATTTAACAAATGGTCCCTTGAAGTAGGCGGCGGTTTTAATAAGCCGATGGCTCCGCTAGCTGCTGGTTATTTATCGCCAACTTTAAATGTGGGGCACATGGAATTTGGTGCACGTTATATGTTCAATGAAAAATTTGGTTTAAAACTAGATTATGCATTTGGATCAATGAACGAAGCCGGTTCAACTGATGCCTCAACGGGTAGTTTCGACACCAAATACAGCAGATTAAATTTGCAGGGTGTTGCAAACATTGGAAGAATCATGAACTTCGAATCATTCTCAAGGAGTTTCGGATTATTACTACACGGAGGAGCTGGAATTGGAAGGGTCAATCCTGAAGAAAATACGTTCAATGACTTTGACGACGATGTATATAACATCATGTTCGGAATTACTCCTCAATTAAAATTAACTAAAAACATTTCTATATTTGGAGATATTTCGACTGTTCTCAACGGTCGCCAAACAGTTACCTGGGACGGATCTGCAGCAATAAGGCCTGCAGTTGACAACGGATTTTATGGAGCAAATGCAATATGGTGGTCCGGTAGCCTAGGAGTTCAGTTTTATTTAGGTAAAAGCGAAGAGCATGCAGATTGGTATCTTGCTGCTGACAAATATGCTACTAAAGAAGAACTAGCTTCCCAAATTAATAGCATTAAAGATATGTTGAAAGACTCTGATGGAGATGGAGTTCCAGATTATTTAGATACTGAACCTAATACGCCTGTTGGAGCTAGAGTTGATTCTAAAGGAATAACTATCGATTCAGATGGCGACGGAATACCAGATCATTTGGATAAATGTCCATTCCTTCCCGGTCCTTCGTCAACAAATGGATGCCCAATAGAACAAGTCAAAGAAGAACTTGATTATTTCAAGAAGGCAATTAACGACGGTTACGTTAATGTGTATTATGCATTCGACAGTGCTAAACCACTTGGATATTCTACTAGTTCTGCTGGTTATGTTGCAAATTTCATGAAGAAAAATCCTGGAGTAAATATAGAAATAAAAGGATTTGCGGATGAATTGGGTCCAGAGGATTACAATATGAAACTTTCAGAAAGAAGAGCAAAGGCAGTTTATGATCTTTTAGTAGCATCTGGTGTAGATGCGGCAAGATTATCGTTTAAAGGCTATGGTGAAGATACCAGTGTAGACAAATCTTCGGCAGACGCAAGACAAATGGCAAGGAGAGCTAGTTTTGAAGTTAAGTGATAAATATTTAAAATATTGAAGCCCGATTTTAATCGGGTTTTTTTTGCTTTATGTTGAAAAAATAAAGACACTAATTAATCCTTACTATTACCTAGATGAAACAGACAATCTTAGTGCTATTACTATCAGTGATATCAATTTTCGCTTTTGCACAGAAACCTTACAATAGGATTTCCCTAGATATAAATGGTGGATTTAATAAACCTATGGGACCACTTACTGGTGGTTATTTATCGCCCACTCTCAATATTGGGCATGTGGATTTTGGAGGGAGATATATGATCAACCAGTACTTTGGATTTGCTGGTAATCTAGGATTTGGAAGTTTTAGTGAAGCCAAAGATGTAAGTCCTGAATTCAAGACAGATTACCTAAGTCTCAGTTTAAGAGGCGTATGGAATATTGGAAGATCTCTTTCATTTGAAACATTTACCAAAAGGTTTACTGTTTTAGGGGAATTTGGTGCGGGTATTGGATATCTAAAATCTGAAGACCGAATAATTCCAGATTTTGATCCTGATTACGTTTATTCTTTTAATTCAGCGTTAAAGGGGCTATATTCTATTTCAAATAGGATTAGTTTACAAGGAACTATTTCTATGATTGTGAATGGAAGACAGCGATTCACATTTGATGGAAATGACTTTAATCAAATTGGAAGACCTTTATTACCCGAAATCCCTTATATCCACGCTACTGCTACTTGGTGGACAGGTACTATAGGTATTAATTTTTACTTAGGGAAAAATGATATTCATGCAGATTGGTTTGTCGAAGCTGATAAGTATGCTACTAAAGAAGAGCTTGCTTCAAATATCAATGAAATCAAAGATATGTTGAAGGACTCTGACGGTGATGGAATTCCGGATTATTTGGATGCTGAGCCTAATACTCCTGCTGGAGCAAGAGTTGATTCAAAAGGAACAACTATCGATTCAGATGGAGACGGAATACCAGATCATTTGGATAAGTGTCCATTCCTTCCTGGTCCATCGTCCACAAACGGATGCTCTGTGGAGCAAATCAAAAAAGAAATTGATTACTTCAAGAAAGCAATCAATGACGGTTATGTAAACATTTATTATGCATTTGACAGCACCAAGCCCCTTGGTTACTCTTTAAGTTCTGCAAGTTATGTTGCTAATTTCATGAATAGAAATCCAGGTGTAAGTGTTGAAATCAAAGGATATGCAGATGAGTTAGGTCCAGAAGACTACAACATAAGGCTCTCTGAGAAAAGGGCAGAAACGGTTTATGACCTTTTAGTTTCTTTGGGTGTCGATGCATCAAGATTATCTTTCAAAGGATATGGAGAAGACACTAGCGTAAGTAAAGCATCAGCAAGTGCAAGGCAAATGGCCAGGCGAGCAAGCTTTGAAATAAGATAACTTTTAAAAGTGGCGCAAGAAATCCTGGCTTAATAGTTAGGATTTTTTTTGTGTTTAAGTACCATAATATTTAAAATGAAAACGTTAGGATAAGCCATGCAAAGTAGTTTGATCTGCATGGCTTAAGATTCGCGGGTAATTTTTTTCTGCCATACTGGAATAAACGCTTGCTTTTTTGATCATATTCAGATCAACTCAGAGTTTTATTTTACCTTTAAGCCATGTTTATATTATCAGATACACCTTCTATTGCTAACAAATTCATAGCTGAAATGAGGGATGTAACCATCCAAAAAGATCGTCTGAGATTTCGAAAAAATCTGGAGAGGTTAGGTGAGCTGTTTGCATTTGAAATTTCGAAAAAATTTGATTTTGAAGAATGTATTGTTCAAACCCCTCTTGCAAAAACATCTATTCAAGTTCCAAAAGATAATCCAGTACTATTATCTGTAATGAGGGCATCACTCCCTTTCTACCAAGGATTTTTGAATTTTTTCGATCATGCAGACAGTGGATTCATTGGGGCTTTCCGTGAGGAGAATGAGAATGAAGCGTTAACGGTTAATCTCGGCTATTGTGCTACGCCTTACCTTCAAGATCGTATAGTGATTTTAGCAGATCCAATGTTGGCAACAGGTAAGTCAGTCTTAGAATCTATTGATATGATTTGCAGGAATGGCATTCCCAAACATCTTCACATCGCAACGATCTTTGCAGCTCCAGAAGGAATAAAGTTTTTGGAAGCCGAAATTAAAATTCCATTTACACTTTGGATTGGTAATGTGGATCAAAAGTTAAATGACAAATTCTACATTGTCCCTGGCTTGGGTGATGCAGGTGATCTCGCTTTTGGATCTAAAATTTAATCGAATCTATGCTTGCTTACTTTCTTTTATTCCTTGGATTGGCCATCCTGTTAGCTGGCGGAAAAATACTTGTTGATGGCGCATCAGGGATTGCTTTAAAGCTGGGAATGAGTGCAGGTCTTATTGGATTAACAATCGTTGCTTTTGGGACATCCGCCCCAGAACTATTGGTCAGTGTGAATGCCGCACTAAAAGGCAATAGTGATATTTCTATCGGAAATGTAATCGGTTCTAATATAGCCAACATCGCTTTAGTGCTTGGTATGTCAGGCTTGGTCTATCCAATTCTAATCAAACGAAATCATTTAAAATTTGAGTATTTAATAACGCTGTTAGTCTCTTTTTTATTCTTCGGATTGAGCTACAATGGAGTGATTTCAACCCTTGAAGGGATATTATTATTTGGGTTATTCATTGGGTTCAATGTTTATCTTTTTAAGACAAGTAGCAATGATGACTCCGAAGTAGTAGAAATCGTGCATGCAAAAAACCTAAGTTGGTTTAAGTCAATTATTTATTTCATAGGAGGAATTATTGGCCTATACCTAGGCTCAGAACTTTTAGTCGAAAATGCAGTATCAATTTCAAGGGAATTTGGGATTTCAGAACGTATAATTGGTGTTACCATTATTGCAATTGGAACCAGTCTTCCTGAATTAATAACTTCTGTAATTGCTGCAATTTCCAAACAAACTGATCTTGCCTTAGGAAATATTCTAGGAAGCAACATCATGAATATTCTTTCAATTATTGGATTGACTGCCATTATTAAACCAATCGGGGTATCGCTCGAATTTATCAATTCTGATTTTTTTTGGATGCTAGGAATCACTTTATTTTTATTCCCTCTTATGAAGATCAAAATGAGAGTATCAAAGATAGAAGGAGCCCTACTGCTCCTTAGTTATGGAGCATATTTGTTTTTCTTACTGTAGTGGAAAAGGTCTTGGAGCTATTGGGAATCTATTTCCTGTGTGGGTTCAAGTTTATTGCTGGACCGATTCTGGGTTCCGCTGGAGGATTTGGTCTGGTTACCACTTGCCTTGTGACCGTATCAGGTATGATGACAAGTGTAACCATTTTTGCATTAGCAGGCCAGAAATTCAAAACTTACTGGGAATCAAAATTTACCAGGCCCAAACTGAAATTCTCTCAAAAAAATCGACGTATTGTGAACATTTGGAGAAAATACGGAGAAATAGGAATTGCCTTTTGTACACCTCTTCTGCTAACCCCAATTGGTGGTACTTTAATCATGGTTTCTTTCGGTGTGAAAAAAAGAAGGATTTTTATTTTAATGTTATTAAGCGCTATATTTTGGTCAATTGTATTTAGTTTAAGTATTGAAACCATCTTACAAATTGAATTTTTCGGAAACCTGTTTTTATAAATCTTCTTCAGGTAAAATCTCAATGTCTTGAATTAAAACTCGATTGGAAATTTCCTGACCAGTCAAGGTTGCAGCAAGTCCACCCATCGCAGTTTCTTTGTATCGGCTCTCCATAGATGCACCTACTTCACCCATCGCTTCAATACACTCATCAACTGGAATCACCGCCGAAACATTTGCCAGCGCGATCTGAGATGAACTAAAAGCTATAGCTGCGGCACTTGCATTTCTCACTACGCAAGGCACTTCTACCAGTCCTGCCACAGGATCACAGATTAAGCCAAGCATACATTGAATAGTTATTGCCACAGCGTTAAAAATTTGATCGGTTGTCCCGCCAAGGCAATAAACTATTGCACCAGCGGCCATAGCTGCTGCAGATCCAGTCTCTGCCTGGCAGCCTCCAACTGCTCCCGCCAAACTGGCTTTCTCTTCAATAATAAGAGCTATTCCTGCACCTACTAATAATCCGTCAACAATTTCCTCATCAGATAGACCATGAATCTCTTGAAGAGTCACCAGTGTTCCCGGCAAGATTCCACTCGCACCGGCAGTAGGTGCAGCCACCACTCTACCCATACAAGAATTGACCTCCTTTGCAGCTAAGGCTCTCGAGATTAATTTTTGAAATTCTGGAGAAAGAACCGCCAGCGGATGATTATAAACTTTTTTCGCTCCATTGTTTATCATTCCTGATCGTGAGGTCATCTCTTCTTCAAGACCAGTTTTGACTGCATCACACATGACATGATATGCATTGAGAAGTCCAGATCGGATCTTGTCCTTTACCCCATTCTTCTGATCGATCTCATAGTCAATCACGGATTCGGGTAAGGAAACTTGGTTCTCCTCGCAATAGCTCTTCCATTCTTTAAAACTCTCAAAAAGGAAACTCATAAGATTTGGGTTTATTTGGTTTGTGATATCCCAGCATCAAGCTGAGTATTAAAAATTAAAATTCAATGTTTGTTTTATTGAGGGATCCAAACTCAAAGCGACAGGACATGTCCTTGCAGCGTTCTTCAGTTTCTGAATAAATGATTGTTCCTTTATGGGATTTTCCCAAAAAAAATCAATTCTGATTTCTGCAATTTTTCTTGGGGAAACTTGCATTATTTTAGTCACTTCATAAGTTAAACCCTCAATTTTAAGCCCATCCCGCTCAGCAATAATCCCCATGATCGTGACCATACAGCTACCTAATGCGCTAGAGATCAAATCTGTAGGAGAAAATGCCTCTCCTTTACCATTATTATCAACAGGCGCATCAGTCAATAAAATAGTGTTAGATTGTACATGGATGGATTCTGTCCTTAGACTTCCTAGATATGAACTTTTTATAGTCGCCATAAACTCTTACTTTTAAAATTGAGTTAAAGTAATTGAACTCAAAAATAGGGCAATATTATAGACCTTTCGAATGAACACGCAAAAATTCATATTAGTGCTATTTCTTTTTTTCGTCCATTCTATATCTTGGGCTCAGCGAGAGGATGCCGGAAATTATGATTACGATAAAGAATATCTTTTCGGAGTCAATAAAAATACAAATGGTGGACTCATTGGAGGATTTATCTTTAAATCCGGAACTCGAATTGACGATAACCAATTTAGCTTTTGGTCAATAGAGCTTTCAAATGTAAAAAATCAAAAAGAAATTAGATACAACACTGTTTTGGGAAACAGTTACATTTTTGGAAAATCAAATTACCTGTATGCGATACGTCCTCAATATGGCCGCGAAATAATTCTTTTCAAAAAAGCTCCAAATCAAGGTGTTCAAGTGTCGGCCTTGGCTGCAGCGGGTCCAACTTTCGGTTTGATCGCTCCATATTACATCGAATATGTACTCAATCGAGTTGAAACAGTCAGGGAGCAATATGATCCGGAAATTCATCAAAACCGAGGCAGCATTTTGGGTACAGGTAGATTATTTGAGGGATTGGGAGAATCTCAATTTGCTCTTGGTGCTAATCTAAAAGCTGCAATATCTTTTGAATTTGGTGTTTTTAGATCAAATGTCACTGGTTTGGAACTTGGATACATGTTGGAAGGTTTCACCAAAGAAATCCCTTTGATTCCCACTGCTGAAAACAACCAACTATTTCAGTCAGTGTATTTCACCTTTTTCTACGGATTTAGACAGTAAGTCTTTACTGTTAAATCTCTTATCCTTGTATTAAATCTCAATTTCATGATCGAATTACCAGTAATTCCAGAAGAAGCAACTAGAAGAAAAAAACCAAATTGGCTTCGTGTCAAGTTGCCTGTTGGGAAAGAATATGCCAAAGTCAGAAAATTAGTAGATGAACATAAGCTTCACACCATTTGCGAAAGTGGTAATTGTCCTAATATGGGAGAGTGCTGGGGAGCTGGCACAGCTACATTCATGATTTTAGGTAATGTGTGCACACGCTCTTGCTCTTTTTGTGCTGTAGCCACAGGCAGGCCACCAGAGTATGATGTAGATGAGCCTAGAAGAGTGGCAGAAGCAATTAAGTTGATGGGAGTAAAACATGCTGTTCTTACTTCTGTGAACCGCGATGAGCTGAAAGATCGGGGAGCAGAGATCTGGTATCAAACTGTAGTACAAACCAAAGCACTTTCTCCTAATACAACTATTGAAACTTTAATCCCTGATGTAAAGTCAAATTGGGATGCGCTATATCGAATGATTGAATCAGGTCAGGAAGTAGTTTCTCATAATATGGAAACTGTAAGCAGCCTTTACCGGAGAGTTCGACCCCAAGCTAGGTATGACCGCTCCTTAGAGCAGATCAAACTGACCAAAGAATATGGCAAACGTACCAAAACTGGTATTATGCTTGGTCTTGGAGAAAAAAAAGAGGAGGTCCTACAAGCAATGGACGATCTAGTAGCACATGGTTGCGATATTCTAACACTTGGACAATACCTACAGCCTACCAAAATGCACATCGAAGTAGCGGAGTTCATTCACCCTGACCAATTTGCAGAATATCGTGAAATTGGCCTTGAAAAAGGTCTAAAGTATGTAGAATCCGGACCATTGGTTCGATCATCCTACCATGCAGAAAGACATGTAAACGTATAATTCCTATTCTAGAAGAAGCATAAAAAAAGCCTCGAATTATTTCGAGGCTTTTTTCTTTGGTTTAAAATTATCAAATCTCCACTTCTGATGTAGCATACTCCTCAACGGGAATACAGCTACAAATCAGATTCCGATCTCCATAAGCTGAGTCTATTCTTCTAACGGTTGGCCAAAACTTATTGGCTTTCACATTTTGAGAAGGGAATACAGCTTTTTCTCTGGAGTAAGGAAGATCCCACTTACCGATTAATGCCATTGTTGCAGTATGCGGTGAATTTTTTAACACGTTATTTTCTCTATCAGCCTGACCATTTTCGATTTCTCTGATTTCCTCTCGGATCGAAAGAAGTGCATCACAGAATTTATCTATTTCAGATTTTGTCTCTGATTCAGTAGGCTCAATCATCAATGTTCCGGCAACAGGGAAGGAAACCGTTGGCGCGTGATAACCATAATCTATCAATCGCTTGGCAATGTCTTCCACTTCCACTCCTACCTCTTTGAATTCTCTACAGTCCACAATCATTTCGTGAGCTGCCCGACCTTTAGTGCCAGTGTATAGAATTTCGAAACTACCTTTAAGCCTTTCCTTGATATAGTTTGCATTTAGAATAGCAATCTTGGTGGCATTGGTCAGTCCTTCTCCACCCATCATTGCGATGTAGGCGTAAGAAATCGGGAGAATACTTGCACTTCCATAAGGAGCAGAAGAAATTGAGGCTATAGGATTTTCTCCTCCGGTTTTCAGTAATGGATTGCTCGGCAAGAATGGGGCAAGATGAGCAACTACACAGATTGGACCCATTCCTGGACCACCACCACCGTGAGGGATGCAGAAGGTTTTATGTAAGTTCAAATGGCATACGTCAGCACCAATTCTTCCTGGACTTGTGAGCCCTACTTGAGCATTCATGTTGGCTCCATCCATATATACTTGTCCGCCGTATTGGTGGATTGTAGCACATATCTCCTGGATAGCTTCTTCAAAAACCCCGTGAGTCGATGGATAAGTAATCATCAATGCTGCCAAATCATTTGCATGGGCAGCAGCTTTTTCTTTTATGTCTGCCAAATCAATATTTCCTTTTTCATCGCACTTCACAAGTACCACCTTCATTCCAGCCATCACCGCTGAGGCAGGATTGGTACCATGAGCAGAAGTAGGAATCAATGCAATATTTCGATGGGCATCACCTCTACTCAAATGATATTGCCGTATCACCATAAGACCTGCAAATTCTCCCTGTGCACCAGAGTTAGGCTGGAGAGATGTATCTGCAAAACCGGTGATTTCATTTAACCATACTCTAAGATTGGCAAAAAGCTCTTGGTATCCAGCTGTCTGATCAATTGGGGCAAAAGGATGCATTTGACCAAATTCAGGCCAAGTCACAGGAATCATTTCAGCGGTTGCATTCAATTTCATAGTACAAGATCCCAATGCAATCATCGAGTGTACTAAGGATAAATCTTTTGCTTCCAATCGTTTAATGTAGCGAAGCATTTCATGCTCACTGTGATAATTATTGAATATTGGGTGCGTCAAATACTCAGATTTCCGCATTAAAGAATCTGGAAGCTCCAAAGTCAGATCTTGAGCTAAGCTGGATATATCTGGGCTTGTCTTACCTTTTACTTTTGAAAAGACTTCTACGATATTTACTACATCGTCAATAGTTTTTGCTTCATCAAAAGTGATAAATACTGTATCATAGTCGTATCTGAAGTTCATTTCCAGATCTTCCGCAATAGATTTTATCGTATTTAAGATCTTTGGATCAACGGACAGTTTCAACGTATCAAAATAGTTTTGAGAAGAAACCTCATAATCTAATTCTTTCAATGCCTTTCCTGTCAACTTTGCCAGACCATGAGTTCTTAAAGCAATATTCTTCAGACCCTTAGGACCGTGATAAACAGCATAAAAACTTGACATCACTGCCAAGAGCACCTGCGCGGTACAAATATTGGATGTTGCCTTTTCGCGTTTGATATGTTGCTCTCGAGTTTGCAAAGCCATCCTGTAAGCTTTATCGCCAGCTCGATCTATTGAAACTCCAATAATTCTTCCCGGAATTTGTCTTTTGTAAGCTTCTCTGGTTGCAAAGAAAGCCGAGTGCGGTCCACCATATCCCATGGGTACTCCAAATCGCTGTGCTGAACCCACTACCACGTCTGCTCCCATTTCACCTGGAGGTGTCAATAGAGTTAAAGAAAGTAAATCAGCTGCGAATGCAGTAGTGACATGATTCTCTTTTGCAGCAGCTACAATAGCAGAATAATCTCTAACCTCCCCATCCGAATTAGGATATTGGAAAAGGACTCCGAATAAATCTTTATCTGTAAGATCGAGCGAATCTATCGATCCATAAATCAATTCAATTCCAACCGGCTCAGCTCGGGCGACCAATACTGCTTTGGTTTGCGGGAACACTTTTTCGTCTACAAAAAACTTGACAGCATTTTTCTTCTCTCTGGACTTGACAGAATATAACATCGTCATCGCTTCAGCTGCTGCAGTTCCCTCATCCAAAAGTGAAGCATTGGCAAGCTGCATTCCGGTAAGTTCCATTACTACAGTTTGGAAGTTGATCAAAGCCTCAAGTCTTCCTTGGGCGATTTCTGCCTGATATGGAGTATAAGCAGTGTACCATCCTGGATTTTCCAATACGTTTCTCAGAATCACTCCCGGTACAAGAGTATCATAATACCCTAACCCAATAAATGATTTGAAAACTTTATTCTTGGAAGCCAAAACTTTAAATTCCTTGAGAAATTCAGATTCTAGTTTTGCCTTTGGGAGATTCATTGGCCGCTCCAGCTGAATTGATTTGGGAACAGTTTGGTTGATTAATTCCTCTAAAGATGAGGCTCCGATTTTATCCAACATCGCTGCGATTTCCGCTTCAGTCGGGCCATTGTGTCTGCTCTCAAATTTGACAGCGTTAGAAAGATTGATC
>JBDNIP010000096.1:0-8200 GCA_041688245.1 Algoriphagus sp. | reverse complement strand
CTAGTTCACAGTGAAATTGAGATCACGCCAGACTTGCTTTTTTGCGCAGCAAGTGGACATTCTCCTGCTGGATTGTATCAGTTGATGGCGAAAAAGCATCAAAGTTCTAACGGTTTTTTTGACTGGATGACCGTGATCAAGCTAGATGAATGGGTGGGGCTGGACAGTGAGTCAATTTTTACATCCGAATACGACATTCAGGAAAAGTTGCTCAATAGGCTGGGAATCGAAGATGATCGATTTATTGCATTTGAAGTCGAAACACGTGATCCAATTTCTGAATGTAATAGAATTCAGAGGGAACTAGATATATCCGATGGAATAGATATTTGTATTCTAGGTCTTGGAATCAATGGGCATATAGCATTAAATGAACCTGCCGATTTCCTTCAGCCAAATTGCCACGTAGCCAAACTGCATCCAGTGACCTTGGGAAGCGGTATGATTGAGAACGTAGATGTCCCTTTGACAGAAGGAATGACTTTGGGTATTGGAAATATTATGGCTTCGAAAATGGTGATTCTCTTTATCACCGGGAAGGGTAAAAAACCGGCATTGGATTTACTTTTAGAGGCAAAAATAAGAACTGATTTGCCAGCTTCAATATTATGGCTTCATCCCAACGCGCATGTCATAGTGGATAGGAAATCTATTGGATAAGCAAAGTAGAAGGACTAAAAGTGGACGATAGGAAGCGGTAAAATAACCTCTTGTGACTTTATTAACCTTTTATTAACTCGGACAGTTTTTCGACGATCAGGAATTTTCCGTTTTTTTGGGCTTAAAAATTTTTCCAATCATAAATGACTTGGCAATTAATCAAAGATGCAATCCTTGGCAAAGAGCAAGATTTTACCAGTCTTTCCTTAAAGACAGCCATCCTTATCTTGGCTATTCCCATGATCTTGGAGATGATGATGGAGTCACTTTTTGCGGTAGTCGATATCTTCTTTGTTGCCAAGTTAGGTGAGCATGCTATTGCTACGGTGGGATTGACCGAATCTGTCGTAGTCTTGGTCTATGCGGTTGGATTTGGGATAAGCATGGCTGCAACAGCTTTGGTATCCAGAAGATTTGGTGAAAAGAAATATTCGGAAGCGGGTTCTGCCGCATTTCAATTATTGATCATCGGAGGAGCGATTTCAGTGATATTGGGAATACTCGGATGGATCTTTGCTGGTGATATTCTGGGTTTGATGGGCGCAGAACCTGCAGTAGTAGCTTCAGGAGTGATGTATTCACAAATCATTTTTGCAGGCAATACTGCGATTATGTTGCTATTTCTGATCAATGGAGCTTTTCGGGGAGCTGGTCAAGCGCATCATGCGATGCGTTCGCTTTGGATTGCAAATGGCTTGAATATTTTCCTAGATCCTTTATTCATTTTTGGCTTTGGAACTTGGTCTGGCTGGGGACTCGAAGGTGCTGCTGTTGCTACTACATTTGGTCGTTCTGTTGGGGTAGTTTATCAATTGTACCATTTGTTTAATGGAAAGCACCGACTCAAGATTACCAAAGAAAATATTGAGATCAGTTGGAAAATCATGAAGAAGATCCTGAGTATTTCACTTGGTGGAATGGGGCAGTTTTTGATTGATTCTGTCGCTTGGATAGCCTTGACTCGGATGAATGCGGAGTTTGGATCTACTGCTCTGGCAGGTTACACCATCGCATTTCGCATTTTGATGTTCACCATTTTACCGGCTTGGGGATTATCCGCCGCCGCCGCAACTTTGGTAGGACAAAATTTGGGGGCAAATCAGCCACAGCGTGCAGCCGATGCTGTTTGGATTACTACCCGATATGCTGTGATTTTTATGGCTTCAGTGACTGGAATCTATTTGCTTTTTGCCTCCTCTTTGGCAGGTATTTTTACAGATATCCCAGAGATTCAAGCGATCGCAGCGCAGGGATTACAGGTGATTGCCTGTGGCTATGTGTTTTTTGCCATTGGAATGGTACTTACTCAGGCATTAAATGGTGCAGGAGATACGAAGACGCCTGCTTGGATTAATATCGGAGTACTTTGGTTTATGGAAATTCCACTGGCCTATCTTTTGGCCTTTACATTTGAGTTGGAGTATTTAGGGATTTTTATTGCAATTGCCTTCAGTCACTCTTTCCATTCTTTGGTGACTCTCTTTATTTTCAGAAAAGGAAAATGGAAAACTAGGGAAGTTTAAGCTTCTACTGATGTGCACTTCTGATTTCAAGATAGCAAAGGATAGAATCCAAATTTATTGAACTTATTTTTAGTGGTAATAGATATTCCCTTAGTTCATTTAAATTTAAAGCTATAAAAAACTGATAAACATTCAAGATCCAATTCAATACCACCAAACCAGTATTTAGCTGATCAGTCTCACAGCAGCGCTTGGTGGCTTTCTTTTTGGGTTTGACTGAGTTATTATCGCTAGAGCCAAAGCATTCTACAAGCCTTTTTTAATATCACTTTATCCTCTGATCAGGGTTGGGGGATAAGTTCGGCGCCGATCGGGTGTATGATGGATGTGTTCCTTTGTATTTTTCTGCGTGACAAGCTAGTTAAAAAGCGACTAGTGATTTTTTCAGGATCTCTATTCTCGTATTTAGTTCTAGATTCTACCCTAGCGGAAACTTTTTGGGAATTTTATGGAATATCACGTTATCGGTAGAGTAGCGATGGGTGGTGCTAATTCTTCCGCAGCACTGCATCGCAGAGTCCACTTTAATAGAAATCAAGTAACGATTGTGATCAAAAACTATTTTTTTAATGTATCAACTTACCAATTGGCAAATATCCTTCTTTGGCACTGAATTGGCAGCCTATGCAAGCTGTGAAATTATCATCGCGAGCAAGCTTGGCTAGATCAGTTGGATATGGATGTTCTGTGGGCTGAGATTATACTAAGCTCACTCTTATTACTTTTGATATTTTTGGCGTCACAAAATACACGATGGTATGTGAAAAGTAAAGCAGATTAAAAACCCGGAAAAGTGCTTGAGCGAATGGGAGGCCAGCATTAGGATACTAATTTCATTATTGAAATTTAGGATACACGATTTAATAGAGAATCAGGCAAATTTAATATTTAGGATTTACTAAGACGATCTGCTTCCAAGTTGTTCAGAACAAGGATTTATTTGCTTTGTAGCAGTAATGATTAGGTTTAAAATTTATGGTATATTATGCCGTAGATATTTCTTATCCGACTCGATACAATAGTAAGCAGATGGTACTGAATATTCCCTTGATTGGAATAATAATAGTGCTATCAGTCTTCAATATTTGGCTTACTGTAGACCGATTTGGGTGAATTAACTTGGGATAGATAGGAAGTGGATATAGCACCATTCTACGTACCCGGATAGGATATTTTTTTCAGGTAAATCAAGGAATAGAATTTATTATACTATTGGTTTTGACTAATACGATGTGTTATTCTTTCACCTTTGCTTTTTTACTTTAGGTAAATTCTTCAGTGATTTCCCTTATCTGAATAAAGGATGTGGCAAGTTTAATTGGAGTTTTAATCCAATGCATGTGTGATTTTGTCCCGTTTTATTCATTTCTAATGAGTAAGGCGAACCTGAGATGAGTAAAAAACTTTTATCTTTTGTGACTAATTAATCTTATAGCATATATTCTCACATACTTGATACCGTCCTAAAGGCATAACTAGTTTCTAGGTCAATTTGATTAACAGTTTTGAGAATACTCTTTATCAAACCTTTTGAGTATCTAGAAACAAAACTGTCTTAAACAAAAAAAGACCGCATGTGCGGTCTTTTTTTTAACTTTTGTTGCTTAAGGTAATAAAACCTTATCAATAACGTGAACAACACCATTAGAACCAGCAAGATCAGCTGCTACTACTGTAGCTTCTCCAATCATAACTTTTCCATCTTTAATAGTTACTTTCAAATCCTTACCATTCAAAGTTGTTACAACTTGTCCATCTGACAAGTCACCTGCCAAAACATTTCCAGCAACTACGTGGTAAGTCAAAAGATCAGTTAAATCTGCTTTTGCCTCAGGCTTCAACAAACCTTCAACTGTTCCATCAGGAAGTTCGCCGAATGCAGCATTAGTTGGAGCAAAAACTGTGAATGGACCATCACCACTTAATGTCTCTACAAGACCTGCGGCCTGCACTGCGGCCACTAAAGTTGTATGGTCAGGAGACCCAATAGCAATATCAACCACTGTGTTAGATGCCTCCATGGCAGGAGCTTCTTCTACAACTTCAATTTCTTCTGCTACTTCAGTTGGCTTACTGTCGCAACTTATTGCAAATGTGGAAACTGCGACTGCAGCTACAAAGGAGAATAGTCTTAAATTTTTCATTTTGAATAGGTTAGTTTTTTTTAACAATCACATAACACTATAACATAGTAATAAGTTTCCTCAGCGCTGAATTATTTTTCATCTTTTTTGGAAGTTATTCTAAATTCTAAACTGACCTAGCTTTTAGCTATTCATGCTTACCTTTGGAAAATTAGTTTAGCATTTATTTATGGAAAATTCAGACATTTTACGAACCATCCGATATATTTTCAACTTCAAAGATCCAGAAATGGTCATGATGTTCAAATCGGGTGGATTGGATCTTACGCGGGAAGAAGTGGCAAATTTTTTAAAAACTGAAGACGAGCCATTTTATAAGTCAATTGTAGACGTCGATTTGGCAGCTTTTCTGAATGGATTTATTATTAATAAAAGGGGGAAAAAAGAGGGAGGAGATCCTATTCCAGAAAAAACGCTAACTAATAATATTATATTCAGAAAGCTGCGCATTGCTTTGAACCTGAAAGAAGATGACGTGCTAGAGATACTTTCATCCGTGGGTATGCATATTAGCCCGCATGAGTTGAGTGCATTTTTTCGAAAGCTTACCCAATCTCAGTATCGACCTTGTAAGGATCAAATTCTTCGGAATTTTCTCAACGGATTAAAAAAGCGATATAGAAAAGATGATCAATGAAGAAGATGAACATATAATATCCAAATGGCAGCAACTGTTTTATTGAGTCAATTCTCAAAATCTTTAAACTATTTTTTAAATCAAATTAACCGAGTAATACGTATTTAACCCTACCCACTTCTCCAGTTTCCAACATTACCTTAATTCCATGTGGATGCGATGACGAATTTGTTAGGATTTTTTTGACAGTTCCTTCCGTAAGTTCGCCCGTCCGCTGGTGATGCTTCTCAATAATAGTGACGGTAGCACCGATCTGAATATTAGCGCGGACGGATCCTAGAGAGGTTTTATTTTCCATACCTTAAAGTTTTGTTGATTTGATCAGAATTAAAAAGATTGGATACAATCTCATGTCATTATCCGCAATTATGCCACTAACCTACTTTTCTTTGTTCAACTGGCAGGCCCGCCACAGCGAGGCGAGCCGATGACGTTCCGATAGCCATCGGAAGAAGTACCAGTAATGCTTTGTTTATCGTATAGTAAGCTGCTTTTTGATTTTTACCGGTACAATTACGGATATTCATATAATCTAATTTATATGGGCTGATCCTATCGAAAATCAGCCCTTGTAAATTAAATACTAGCTGGTTAATTAGTGTAACGAATTTTTAAAAGTAGGGTGATCAGTTCTTTTGGTGTTTTTGCGACGTAGATGTTTTCTTCATTTATGAATAACTGAAGCTGATATTCCAATTCAAAAATTAATCCATTTATAAAAATAGGATCCATATTCAGGTTAGTAATGAAATGATCATTTTTTCGAGGCCCTGCGAGTGTTATTCCATAGGTATGAAAAACCTCGACGGCTTTTTTTAGGGTAGTAAATCGTTGGTTCATATGTTTTTAAATTTGTATGGAATTTCTAGTAGTATGTCTTAGCAGGTCTGAATAATAACAAAGAACCTTTTGAGTTATTAATTAATACGGAGGCTAACGGGAAAACAAGAATTTTGTTGAAATCGTGAGGTGGTTTAACCCTTGGATTTTGTTTGTTTCAGACAACACATTAGTTGAGAACTTAAATCTTTTGTTGCTCAATTCTCCTTATTTAACTTGTAATCATAGTGTTTAATAGGTGTAATGCACTAAGAGTACCAAGCTAGTTGCTTTTTTTGTTTTCAAGTAATTCTTCAAACAATCTCAATAAAGTACAGAGAGTTCCCTCAATTGAAAAAATTGATAGGCCCTTATTTTTAAACTTTGAATCATTTTACAAGCCAGTCCAAATATTGTGCTTTTGTACTCGTGGTAACTGTTATATCGTCTTTAATAGATCAGTTGATAGTTTGATAGTTTGTAGTGCTATCACTTCCGTTGTGAAAGAAAATCAACCCTTTTTCTGCCTGAAGGCGAGTAGGAGAATTAGATAAAACTTCTTGATACCAATCTGCTTGATACCAATCTGTAAGATTTCCACCATCTCTAAGGATCCAAATTCAGTGATCCAAATGTATTGTTCATATTCTGTGAGAGTTTCTCAACGGCGTGCAAAGACCTCATCAAATTGCCACTAGTGACTCCAGGGGGTAACTTTACTATTATTTAATGTTCCGTTGCCACCAGATTTACATATTTATCTTCGATGTAGAAGTTATTAATTTTGCCATAAGCCAAATGAAGTACCCAAATCCCGTTTACAGTGATGGCACCTGTAGCTTTAAAAAATTATTTCTAAACAGTTATAAAGTCAATTTCCTGATTTTGTTGAAGACTCGAAGATTTGGATGGAAATCATAACTAGTATGACATTCGGGCAGAAGAACATTACTCCTAAATTTAAAAGCTTCCTAAGCCCATTTGATCAAACTGAAATCGTATTCCCTACTGGGAATACCTTTAATTCCATCGTCGTTTCTGTCCCTTTTTAATAGGTATCCAAAAAAAATTCCAGCATATCAATAGAATTTAACGACTGCTTCTGAGTAAGTATAGTAATTGAATCGAAAGTTTGCTTCAGGAAACATATGGTGAAAGGGACAATGCCAAAGACGTTTACTTCTCCGAGCAGTCAGATATCGATAAGGGGAAAGGTTGTACTCAAAGCGTTACCCAAAGTGATAATCGGCTTCAGAATGTTGTCTTCGCGATTATTGTATGCTCCTAAAAGTAACTTTCAAGCAACTCAAGATCAGGTTTATTTTATCGATAAGGCTTGAGCTGTTTTAATTGAAAGATATCAAGGCCGCTCTTTTTTTGATAATGTATGCCTACTTGATTTTTGAAAATGTGTGTTTGATTCCTTTTAATAGGCACTCTAAAAGTCCAGAGGTCATTGCTTAAATAAGTAATGCTCGGTCACGAGCAAGAGACTCACGGGAGATGCCTTGTAAATTACGGTGACCCTGAATGTGATTTTTTTCATTTCTTTCGCTCAATCGACCTAGTTGATTGCATATTTTTCATGGAAAATGGGCAATCCATCAGGAAGATTCCAAAATGGTTAGGGCATTCCAATGCAACTGAGATAACCCCAAAACTCACTATTTTATAAGTAATCTCGCAGGTGCTGGGATGGATAATGAATATCAACTTGAGTTTTTGTACTTATTTTCAACGCATTTCTTTCCAAGATGATAAATTGTGTTTTTAGAATAAAAAACACCCTGACTTTGACTCGGATTTGTAGGCGAGAAATCTTCAGGATTCTGGCTTAATTTTGATCTAAACTATTAATCATACTTAGTGTTCCCAATTCATGAAAAACTCCAACATGCCAATATTCTTCACACTGGCCTTGATCTCAGTCGTTTTCTTTCCAATGGAAGTGTTTGCACAGAACATCCCACAGCTTCAAGAATTTAATCAAACCCGAATCGATTACAATCAAAAAGGAATGGTGATTCTTGGGAGTTGGGCCGTTGGAAATATGGTTTGGGGTGGGATAGGAGCGAGTCAGACTAGCGGGGAAACTAAAGCTTTCCACCAGATGAATCTCTATTGGAATTCAGTAAATCTGGCACTAGCTGGATTTGGTTATTGGCAAGCTACAAAAGAAGTCCCGGGGACTGATTTTTGGGCAACGATGGAGTCGCAGCAGGGGATCGAAAAAGTCCTTTTATTCAATGGAGCATTAGATTTGGCCTACATCACAGGAGGTCTCTACATGAAAGAAAGAGGACTTCGAAAAGGGAATGAGCGTTTAATTGGTTTTGGTAAATCGCTAATTCTCCAAGGGGCTTTTTTAATGGCTTTTGATGGAATATTGTATGGTTTTCATCAAGCTCATGCTAATG
>JBDNIP010000704.1:0-6408 GCA_041688245.1 Algoriphagus sp. | reverse complement strand
ACATTCCTCGTTCACTCGGAAAGAATGCTAATTCAAAGAGTGGTTCAGGAGTAATAATTACTTCTCTGTCTTGTTGAGGGAAGATCTCTTGAGGAAGCACCCTTCTTACGTAGTGGTTACGGCGATCTTCTCTGGTAATATTTGAAGGAACACCCGGGCCGTTTTCACGATAGAAAATATTGTCAATATTATACCAGGCTATCCGTGCTCTTCGATAAGCAGAACCTAGGTTGTCTTCGGTTTGATTGCTTAAGTCAAAACGATTGTCACTTGTCGCTGGCGTGGAACCGAGCTTCCAATTTTGATTTGCCGCTCCTCCCAAATTAAATGGTGTGACAGCCGCTTCAAAATCGTCGATATAAGAAGCTTGATCTCCATTTACTTGATTGGAAGTGCCAGGAATCAAATGGGCAAATTCACCACTAAAACGGACTAAGGAAGTTTCTTTAGTGTTTGTAAAAGGAAGTGCATCTGCCATCTTGGTGAGCCAGCGAGATTCATCACTGAAATTAGCATCGAGTCCCCACATGCTATTTCTTAATGTCTCACTTCCAGTAGCAATTCTTGTCACATTTGGGCGCTCATTCAAGAAGAGAAATGTCCCTCCTAAATTAAATTTGTCGCTAAAAAGATAATCCAATCGGGTACCTATTAAGCTTCTTGTCTGAAAGGAAACTAAATCCGCTTTTTCGAAGCTTACATTGATCTGTTTTCCAGACTGAAGAATTGCATCATTGATGATCACAAGTCTCCCCGTATTGTAATCGACAGTAAAGTCTACCCCTTCGGTGAGTGGGATATTTCCAGCTTGAACAATCACAGACCCGGGGGAGATATTTAATCCGGGTAATTGGATTTCACTGGCAGAGCCTGAAGTTAGGCGGCCTTTTAAGAAGTATTTATTGAGTCGGGTAACTAATTCAGCATCAGCCTGGGTGGTTTGATAAAGTGTATCGTAGACATATTTATCTTTTAAGATCACCTCTGCCGGATCAAATCTCTTTTCTAGGTTTGAACCGAAGGGCTCTAAAACGGGAAATACTAAAAGTCCCCTATTGGAAAGTATGGTTAACCCTTCCACAAAATCAAAATTCCCATCTGGTGCCGGATCATTTTGTGGGTTAAGATTATCCAGTCCTGTAAGTCGAATCAAAGGAATATCTTTCACATTTTGACCTTCGAGTAAGGAAGGGTTGTCCAAGCCGGTGCGATCATCTCTATAAATTACCTGAAGCTGAAATCCTTCTTTCAGGATTTGATTGGCATTCAGCGAATAAATATTCTTCATCATCAAATCCCAGGTAGGAATTCTGGTATTGATTCGAGCTGGTCTGAGAAGCTTTAAAAAAATCAGTTCATCTTCTGCTCTTACTTGGTAATCTTCTGTTAACTCACCGACTTTATAGACTTGTCCGTTGTAGGTATACTCATAGGACACCGCTAATACCTCATCATTTTGAAGCCTTCTGAAAAGAGATAAATAACCAAGTTGTGGATTGAAAAAGTATTCAGATTGATCAAGCTTCCTTGATCCGTTAATCTGTTCAAAATCTATTCCTTTTTTCAGGTTTAGGGTAGATTCTACTGCCCGTGCGCCAGTATCAAAAGGTCTGAAGATAGGGTTGTTAGAAATAGATCCATAAAGTCTGTTGGCATTATTTCCAGCTGGAGCACCTGCAGTTCCATTTCCTACTGCTGGATTTGAGGGGTTGAACAGCACCCGCCCCTCTCCAAGGTCAATGAATGCCGCAAAATTCCGAAGCGTAGTGGTGTTGGTCGCACGGTTCATGACATACACTTCTATCCTAGTCACGTTGACTCCAGAGAGAACCTGAGGTAGACCCCTCAGCCATTTTTCGTAATTATCTCTAAAAAAGTGTGAAATGAAGAAGTGACGATTTTCATCATACCTAGAAGCTTGAATATCAAAAGTCCGCCCCTGTCCATTGGCATCAATGGCTAAATTATCTCTTCTTCCACGTTGGGTAGATGCAACTGCTGTCATACTCAGTTTACCAAATTGAAGCTGAGTCTTCACTCCAAAAAGGTTTTGTGCCCCTTGAATTAATCGATTTTGGACGGGCATACTCACATTACCAATTTCAACGGATTTGACGATGTCCTCTTCAAATCCGTTGAACTCTACTTTCAATTGATTTTGAAAATCAAAAGAATTGTTGGAATCGAAATTTGCTCCTATTTTAACCTTTTGTCCGAGTGTCCCATTGACAGCCATTTGAATTTGTTGGTTAAAATTGAATCCTCCGTTTTGCTGCTGGCGGATGGGAAGCGTAGGGTTATCGATACGTCTGAATATTGCTCCAAAATCAAGATTCACGTATCCAGATGGAATTATCCTAATAGAATCACCCCCAAAAAGACGATCAAATGCAGGACTGACAGTCAACGGAGGAATCAGACCTCGGCCTTCTACGGCACTTTCTCCATCACCACCTCTAGCTCGACTTCTCCAATAATCCTGTCGAACTTTATATTCTTGGATTTTTGAAAAATCCTCAAAATCGTATTCTTGTTCATTCCCAATTCTTGTGGAGTCTAACTCATCCACAATATTATATCTGAGCGTTGAATCTATTAATACTTGAATGGATTGTGTGATTGGAGATGGCTTGTAAAAAGGAATCCTCGGCTTGTAAAAAGGATTTTGCTGTGGAAAAAGGGGATTGGTACTCATATTCTGCCAGAGCAGATATGAAGGCGTCATTCTCCTAAGATTCAATGAATCAATCCGGGACTGTGCGCTATCAGGACTGGTTTGTTGAGCCTGGGAAGAGGAGACGGTAAGTAAAAAGCCAAATAGGATGATAAAATGAGACCAACTCACTAAAAACCTTCTCCTGAAAAAAGTCAGAATCTTCCGAAAGTTCAATACAGATCAATATTATGGTGTCTTTAAAGATGCTTTAATTAAATCTTCTAATGAAATTTCTCCAACTGTTTTTTTGAGGACAGTAGCTATATTTTTTTCAGCAACAGCTTTTGGAAATCCAAGAGTGATTAATGCTTGTAACGCTTCTTCTCGCGTTTTATTACTTGATTTCAAAAATCCAAGTGGTGTACTATGCCCTTCGTTGCCAGCCTTACCTACCTTATCTTTCAGTTCAAGAATGATTCGTTGCGCCGTCTTTACTCCGATACCTTTGACATGCTGAATCGTTGCTACATCGCCAGACAGAATTGCATGCTCGATCTCATCGGCACTCAAAGAAGATAGAATCATCAATCCGGTATTTGGGCCAACCCCATTGATACCAATCAGGAGTAAAAATAATCGCTTTTCATGTTCCTCTTTAAATCCATAAAGCGTGTGTGCATCTTCCTTAATATTTAAAAAAGTGAGGAGCTTGATCTGCTCCTCATCTTTTATTTTGCTATAAGTTTGCAAAGAAATTTTGACATGATAACCAATTCCTCCAACATCAATAATCACATAAGTGGGGTCTTTCACCATTAATTTCCCGCTTAAATAGTCTATCATAGTTCAATATTTTTTTGAGCATCTACTACGGCGATTGCCACCATATTGACTATCTCCCGTATCGAACTTCCAAGCTGTAAAATATGCACTGGCTTATTCATCCCCAGTAAAACTGGGCCAATAGCCTCCGCATTTCCAAGTTCTGCTAAGAGTTTGTAAGCGATATTTCCAGAACTTAAATCTGGAAAGATTAATGTATTAGCCTTTTTGTTAAGCAAATTTGAGAAAGGATACATCTCTCTTTGGATCTCTTCATTGATGGCCACATTTGCTTGCATCTCTCCTTCAATAATCAAATCTGGGAATCTCTTTTTTGCCATTGCAGTGGCTTGAGCCATTTTGGAAGGTATATTTCCTTCTGCTGAGCCAAAGTTTGAGTAAGATAAGACTGCAATTCTAGGTTCCATGTTAAAGAATCTTACCGCATCAGCAGTCAATCCAATAATGTCTACCAGCTCTTCAGCAGTAGGATCAAGATTCACTGTAGCATCAGCAAAAAAGAAAGGTCCTTTAGATGTATTCATAATGTACATTCCTGCAACGCGCTTGGCGCCAGGTTTTACCCCGATGGTATGTAGGGAAGGCAGAATGGTCTTAGGATAATCTTTAGTAAGGCCAGAAATAAATGCATCCGCAGCACCAGTTTCGACCATAAGTGCACCGAAATAGTTTCGCTGGGTTACTAATCGAGCTGCTTCATATGCTGTCATTCCTTTCCGTTGTCTTTTCTTGAAAAGAATTTTAGCAAAATTTGCGAGCATTTCTTTTTCTTCCAGCGGATCGATAATTGTCGCATTATTCAGATCCAGAGAATTATCTTCAATCAAGGCAAGAATTCGGTCACGATTTCCAAGCAAAATCGGATCACCAATTTTTTCGTCTCGGATGATTAGCGCTGCTTTAAGAATCTTAAGATTATCTGCTTCAGCAAACACCACTCGCTTTGGATATTTTTTAGCCCTTGCGATCACTACTGACATCAACCGCTGATCAATTCCAATTCGTTCTTGGAGTTCTAATTCATAGGCATCCCAATCTGTAATGGGGAATTTAGCCACTCCTGAATCCATAGCTGCTTTGGCTACTGCAGGCGCGATAGTCGTAATTAATCTTGGATCTAATGGTTTTGGAATCAAGTACATTCTTCCAAAACCTAATTTGCTTTCGCCATAAGCCTTATTCACAATATCTGGGACTGGCTCCTTTGCTAATTTTGCAATTGCCTGAGTTGCTGCCATCTTCATTTCCTCATTGATTACTGTTGCCCTTACGTCAAGTGCTCCTCTGAAAATATAAGGGAAGCCAAGCACATTGTTCACTTGATTAGGATGGTCAGATCGGCCAGTGGCCATGATTAAGTCTTCCCGAGCTGCAATTGCTAAGTCATAAGGAATCTCCGGATCAGGATTTGCCAAGGCAAAAACTATCGGGTTTGGTCCCATTACCTTGATTTGATCTTGAGACATAATATTTCCAGCAGAAAGTCCTAAAAATACATCGGCCCCTTCTAATGCATCCGAAAGGGTGTGTATGTCTCTGGCTGTAGAGAATTCTTTTTTGATATAGTCTAAGTCGGGACGATCATTTCTGATTACACCTTCTTTGTCGCACATGACTAGATTCTCACGCTGGACCCCAAGTGACAGATAAAATCGGGTACAAGAAACAGCCGATGCTCCAGCCCCATTTACAACTAGTTTGATTTTTGAAATATCCTTTTCGACGATTTCCAGTGCATTTAGCAAAGCAGCTCCAGAGATAATCGCGGTGCCATGCTGATCATCATGCATTACGGGGATTTTCATTTCCTTTTTGAGAGCTGTTTCGATTTCAAAACATTCCGGAGCTTTGATGTCCTCTAAGTTGATTCCACCAAAAGTAGGTTCTAAAGATTTGATGATCTGGATAAGCTTTTTGGGATCTTTTTCATTGATTTCAATATCAAAGACATCGATTCCTGCAAACTTCTTGAAAAGTACTCCTTTGCCTTCCATGACTGGCTTGGAAGCTTCCGGTCCAATATCTCCAAGACCCAAAACTGCTGTACCATTGGTGATTACACCTATTAAATTTCCTTTTGCGGTGTATTTATAGACATTTTCTACGTCTGCTTCAATCTCTTTGCAAGGTTCAGCTACTCCCGGAGAGTAAGCTAACGCAAGGTCCATCTGACTGGATAGCGGTTTAGTGGGGACTACTTCGATTTTTCCAGGTTTACCCTGAGTATGGTAATTTAGGGCGTCTTCTTTACGAATTTTAATGGTCATAGAAAGCTAAAGTTTTTGGTGGGTTTAAGTCCCTGAATCATCAGTCCAACTTATGTCGGTATTGAGAAGGATAGTCTCTATTTCCCTGAGGGCATCACGATGTACTTCATTTGGGTAGTATACAAAGCCTTCGAGGTAATAAAGTTTTCCCTTTTCTTCATCGATCATCAAATAGCCAAGGTAAGTTCCTCCCATGCTTAAGTTGTTCGTTTTCCAGGAACCCCTGATTTCGGTGGTAAAATTATCATTTATCACCATGTTTCTGAAGGCCGGAGGGATTTGTTTTTCTGTGACGATAAAAGAAGTTGGATCCTCAGGGTCACCAAAAATATACGATCTGGCTATAGAGTCTCTGAGTTTGAGGATGTTTTCCGGAAAAGTTTGAGATTCATCCAAATAATCTTCAACATGAAAAAATAAACTGATATCGGCCCGTTTTGCACTTGGAGTAATCTGTCTTAGCCAAACAAACCCAATTTCAGATTTTGCGATTTGGTAGGATGCAGGTACATTGATCTGTATGCCAATATTATTTTTAGCTTCAGCAGCGGCTGCTGTATTTTTTCGCGCAAGGATGATTTTCTCCAGTCTTCCTCTTTCTCTTACTTCGAAAAGATTTTGAAGTCGCCCACCATTTTTCTT
>JBDNIP010000703.1:0-11978 GCA_041688245.1 Algoriphagus sp. | reverse complement strand
ATAAAAGATTATCCGATTATCTCCGATGATGCCAGTGACCTATCTTTCTTTACTAAAATGGCGAGACAAGCCCGCCACAGCGAGGCAAGCCGGTGACGTCCAGGTAGCCATCGGGAGAAATACCGGAAATGCTGGTATTTATAATACATCATTTACTTTTCGTCTTTTGCTGGAGCAATTGCGGATACCCATAAAAGACTAGTGTCCTGTTACGAATACAGGCAACGATATTTTCTAAGTTCTCGATTCTGCAAAGACCTAAAATAAAATTATCGATGATTGACACATTATATTTAAGCCTTACTGTGTTCCTGTAAAAATTGCTTAAAAATCTGTAAATCAGCTTCTAATGTGCTATTTTAAAGAAAAGTAACTGTGCCATAATGAGGGAAAGTGTACTGGCAGAATAATTTAGCAGCGAGATGGAAATAAAAACCCTCATTGATATGCTTCATTTTGCTGCTACCAAGACGACCCCAAAGTTCATCCAAAAATCTGTGGGTTCTATCCAAGATAGTTTGCGAAAAGGGTCGGTCGTTAAAGATTCTCACATCATCCAGCTTAAGCAATGTCCAGCCATTTTTCATTTTAGGGCATAGCATTTATCCGACTACCTGAGCAGCTGCAGCTATCTGAAAGTAGGCTCCTGTGTTAGTTGGAAACCTTCATAAGTTGATCAAAACAGAATAAATGGGTTAGGAATCCCAAGAAGGGAATTACTCATATCCTATTGCAACAGACTAGATCAAAATGCTTTGGACTGAACACAATTACCATAATATGAGAGCTCACGATCCTTTAATAGCTAAATTTGCAGAAACTATCAAAGTGCAATACAACATGGGACTCTTGGGGTAATATAGGTTGTCATTCATGTATTGTAATCTGATGCTCAGAGGAAAATCTTAAATCAACTTCCTGAAAGACTAACTCACTAAACTTGTAAAAATCAATACTTATTTTAATTAAAGAGCGCGGTAATCCATCTGGTTTTTTCTTCTTAGTCGGAAGTCTATTTCTCCACTTTAGAGAAAAAAATCATTTTCCAAATTCTTTCATCATCCTGATCAATGACCGGATTTTTTAGAAATAAGAGTCAAATTATTACAGCTCATTTTTTCAAAATTGCTTCCATAGAGATATTCTTTGTCTGTAAATCTATAAAATTTGAATTCTCAATAACCATTCAAACAAATGCATAACATCAAATGACTAATATCCTTTTAATTTGAATTTAATTCGTTTTCCAGAATCACATGAAATCAATCGGTCTTTTTTTGCTGACCTTCTTATTTATTACGTTTTCACAGTCACAACAGCTTAGGATCATAGATAGCGAAACTGAGAAAAGTCTCTCAGGAGTAATTATTTACACGTCTTCTCCCGCCAATTTCAAAATCAGCGACAGAGAAGGTAATGCAGATATCAGCAACTTAAGACTCAAGGGGGAAATCTATTTGGAATTGTCAGGATACCAATCGCTCAAAACGACGCTTTCGGAACTGGAACAACTTCACTATTTGATCAAAATGAAATCTGGAATGATGACTTTGGATCAAGCCACTGTCTCCGCATCACGCTGGAGACAAAACAGCCAAGATATCTCCTCAAAAGTTTCGATTCTAAAATCTGACAACCTTCTTCTCAGAAATCCTGCAAATACAGCAGATTGGCTAGGGAGCAGCGGGGAAGTCTTCGTTCAAAAAAGTCAGCAGGGTGGAGGCAGCCCAATGATTCGTGGCTTTTCTGCTAATCGTCTGTTGTATGCAGTGGATGGGGTCAGAATGAATACTGCTATTTTCAGAAGCGGCAACCTTCATAATATTATTTCTGTCGATCCCTTTTCATTAACCGCTACAGAAATTATTTTCGGACCAGGATCTGTAATGTATGGAAGTGATGCGATTGGCGGAGTGATGGCATTTCAAACATTAGACCCTAATTTTTCTCCTCAAAATAAATGGTCAGTGAGTTTCAGTTCACGTTTCAACTCTATCAATAATGAATTCACCGGTCATGCTCATGTCGTATTTGAGTCAGACAAATGGGCATTTTTAACGAGTATCACCCATTTTGATTACGGTGATCTGAGAATGGGTGGAGTTGGTCCACCGGAGTATTTGAGACCAACTTATATTGACCAGCAAGGTGGAGTAGACACTCCCATTCAAAATCCTGACCCTCAAGTTCAGAATCCAAGTGACTATGATCAGATCAATGTCATGCAAAAAATAAAATTTAAGGCTTCAAATCAAACCATATTAAGCTATGGATTTCATTATAGCCAATCAGGATATATACCTAGATATGATCGACTGATCGAATCTGGGAGTTCAGGTTTGCGTTTTGCTGTTTGGGCTTATGGACCACAAATATGGCTGATGAATAATTTTGGGATCGAGTACCGCAGCAACTCAAAAATCTTTGATCAGGTCAATATTAAAATTGCGCAGCAATACTTTGAAGAAAGTCGGATTGATCGAAGGAATGGTAATTCGAACCAAAATACCAGAACTGAAACAGTCCAAGCCTATTCTGCTAATGCAGATTTCGTAAAAAATATCCGAAAAGAAAGTTTTTTAAGCTATGGTTTAGAATTTATCCACAATGACGTAACCTCTAAAGGATACAAGGAAAATCTTATTTCCCAAACAATTAACCCTACCTCTAGCCGGTATCCGCAATCCTCTTGGGTATCGGCTGCAATCTACGGAAGTACACATACCGAAGTCTCCAAAAAACTAAAGTTTCAAACTGGAATTCGATACAATTATATCGGACTAAAAGCTGACTACAGTATGAATCAAGCATTCTATCCACTCCCTTTTACGACTAGCTCAAGCAACTTCGGAGCCTTGACTGGTAGTTTGGGACTAATCTATTTGCCGGAACCCTCACTTACGATTTCGCCAAACCTTTCTACCGGCTTTCGAGCTCCAAATGTAGATGATATTGGGAAAATCTTCGATTCTCAGCCTGGAGCTGTAATCGTACCCAACCCGGACTTAAAACCTGAATACGCCTATAATGCAGAGTTGAATATCAATAAACACTTCAAACAGCGCTTCAAATTTGACATTAGTGGCTATTTTACCATTCTTAAAGATGCAATGGTTCGAAGGCCATTTGTGCTTAATGGCGAATCCGTCATTGATTACGATGGCGTTCCAAGTGAAGTCCTAGCTATTCAAAATGCAGCATTTACTAAAGTGGTTGGGATTCAAACTGGGGTTGAATTAGTGATATCCAAATATATCTTACTTACTTCGCGCTACAACTGGCAAAAAGGAACAGAGGAATTAGACGATCAAACGATAAGTCCATCGCGGCATGCAGCGCCGGCTTTTGGGATGAGTAGATTTACTTTTTCGAAAAATAAATTGAAGCTGATAATTACCAGTCAATACAGTGCAGTGGTTACCGATATTGATATGCCCACTGAGGAAAAAGGTAAGCCTCAGCTTTATATAAAGAATGCAAATGGGAATCCTTACTCGCCCAGTTGGATTACTTTTAATTTCAATTCCAGCTATCAGGTTTTTCCATTTATGGAAATCAACTTAGGAATTGAAAATATTAGAAATTTAAGATATCGTCCTTACAGCTCCGGGCTCACTGCACCAGGAAGAAGCTTTACATTTTCGCTAAAAGGAAGTTTTTAATTTGACTTCCATGTTACCTCCCAGTTTGACAAGAAGTTGCGGCTTCGAATGAGAAATTATACAAAAAAGCCTTTATCAAAAGCTAAAATTTTACGTTCCCTGCTTTGTCTTAGTTTAGATATCGGATTTAGCAGAATGATTGCTGGGTTTATATGTCTAATTTTTAAGTCAGATAGTTCAACATACTTTTATTTAAAAATCCATAGCTGAATAGCTATGGGACAACCATTCAATTACAGTAACATTTTATGCTAGAATTTAACATTTTATGCTAGAATTTAATGTTTTATGCCTTTTCATAGTTTACAGCTTAAGAACGTTAGCTTTCGGCAGCGTGCGCAATTGAAAATTAGATTACGGATCTGCTATTTATCGCCAATCTGGTGTATAGTTAATGACTAAAGTCCAGCTTTTGGATCCAAGGAAGGTCTTGGTAGAAAATAAGTATGGATGAAAAACTAGTCAAGGAATCTTCAGTTTCTTCAAAAATGATTTAATTTCTATTGCCCCATTTTTTTTATGTGTGTACATAATTGCTCCAGTAAAAGGCAAAAGCGGCTTAATATGTGTTAAATACTAGCATTACCGGTACTCCGATGGCTTATCGGAACGTCATCGGCTTGCCTCGCCAAGATAAGCAAAGAAAAAGCCATCACTGGTATCATTGCGGATAATCGAAATTTTTTTCAACGTTTTTTCAAAAGCTCATATGTTATTTACCTAAAAATTTATTCATATTTGGACATAAAGAAGATTCAATGAAAAGGTGGCGCTAGCGATTACCAATCAAATTTTTGTCACAACTGAAAAAAATTTGACTTGAATCATGAGATTATGATCACAAGAAAATAGCCCAGATAGAAAAACTAATTAAAATCTTATTTATTTTTCTTTAGATTCATTCCAAATAATCTTACTTTTGTAATCAGTTATAGCCAAAATTCAAAGAATGTTGAAAACAGCTGACCAAATTTCAGTCACCCAAACTGTCATTATAAGAGAAATTGTCGATTCTCCATTAAAATTAAATTTGATGGAACTTGGTTTTTTGCCTGGTAAGTCGATTACACTGAGGCATTCTGCGCCAATGGGAGGTCCGATGGCTTTCCAGCTCGATGAAACCATTTTGGCTTTGAGAAAAAATGAAGCCTCATTGATCAAAGTGCAATTGCCCTAATCCATGAATAAGCCCAACACTCCTACTTCGGTTTTAAAGACTACGAAGATTGCAATCATTGGTAATCCCAATGTCGGTAAGTCTACTATTTTCAATAAGTTGACCGGCTTGAATCAGAAAATCGGGAATTATCCTGGGGTAACAGTGGATAAAAAAATAGGTGTAATGAACTATCAAGGCAATACCTACGAAATAATTGACTTGCCAGGAACCTATAGTCTCAATCCAAATTCTGAGGATGAAATAATTGCAAATCGTGTTCTAAATCAATCAAATGAAGCTGAAAAGCCAGAGTTTGTTTTAATGGTAATCGATTCGAGTCAGCTCTCTCGAGGATTATTCCTAGCTACACAGTTGATGGATCTTGGTTTAAGTCTAGCGATTGTATTGAACATGGCTGATATATCGGCTAAACGGAACATTACAATAAAGACTTTTGAAATCTTCAAAGCACTCAGAGTCCCAATCTTAAGTACTGACGCTAGAGGAGAAAAAGGTCTAGATCAAATTCGAGAGCTAATTCATACTAGAAACTTCAGTAAAAAGGGAGATTTTATAGCTATCGAAGAGGTAGTTCCGATCACACTTTTGGATGAATTTCAGACTAAATTCCAGTTACCCAATCATTACCAAGCCTATCAAATGCTTCGCTTTGGCCGAGTAGATAAGATAATATCTCAAGAGGATCGTGATTGGATTAAAGCTAAGCTTGAAGAGTTAAACTTTGATCTTGAAGCGGCTCAACTTGAAGAAACTAAGATACGATATAAAAAAATTACCAAAATAGTTGAATTGGCCGTTGTAAAAGAGCTTACTGTCAAGAAGAAAAAATATAGTATTGACCAAATTTTCCTTCACCCAATATTTGGTTATTTAATATTTGCGGCAATTCTTTTAGTGATGTTTCAGGCAATCTTTGCCTGGGCGTCAGTACCCATGGACCTGATTGATGGCTTTTTCGCAGAACTTTCAGGTAGTGTGAATGATTATTTGCCTTCGGGTCCGCTAGCTAATTTAATCTCTGAGGGACTTATCCCTGGTATCGGGGGAGTAGTAATATTCATTCCTCAGATAGCTATGCTCTTTGGTTTTCTGGCGATTTTAGAGGACACAGGATATATGTCCCGAGTTGTATTTTTAATGGACCGGTGGATGCGCCCTTACGGTCTTCATGGTAAAAGTGTAGTTCCGCTCATCTCAGGAGTAGCTTGTGCTATCCCTGCTGTAATGGCAGCACGGAATATTGGGAATTGGAAGTAAAAAATAATCACTATCATGGTCACTCCCTTGATGAGTTGTTCTGCTAGACTTCCTGTATACGTTATTTTGATCGGTCTAGTGGTGCCAGACAAAACCATCGGTGTTATCAATCTTCAAGCTTTAACCCTTTTAGGGCTTTATTTTTTAGGAATTTTGGGTGTGTTGGGAACTGCCTTTCTGTTGAAAAATATCTTAAAAACAACGGAGAAAAGTTTTCTGATGGTGGAACTTCCTTCCTACCGAGCACCAAGATGGTTAGATGTACTCACTACAATGTATAGCAAGTCAAAAACATTTGTTTTAGAGGCGGGCAAAATAATTCTCGCAATTTCAGTTGTTCTTTGGGTGTTAGCATCCTATGGACCATCAGAAAGAATGGATGAGATCAGAACAAGAGGCGAAATCAAATTGGCTACCGCGACCAATCCGATGCAGGTAGATGAAATTGAAGCAGAAACCTCATCCCTACTGTTAGAAAATTCATTTATGGGGATCATGGGTAGAGGAATAGAGCCTGTTATTCGACCACTGGGCTATGATTGGAAGATAGGAATCGCCTTAATTGCATCTTTTGCTGCACGTGAGGTTTTTGTATCTACAATCGCAACAATATACAGTATTGGTGGAGATCCGGAGGATGACTTGACTATTCGGCAAAAGCTGAACCAACAAATACGTCCCAATGGAGAGAAGGTCTATAATACTGCTACGGCGTTTTCATTAATGGTTTTTTACGCCTTTGCAATGCAATGTATGAGTACCATCGCTGTAGTTTATCGTGAAACCAAAGGTTGGAAATGGCCATTAATTCAAACAGCATACATGACAGGGCTTGCCTATTTATCTGCTTTTCTAGTATATCAAATACTATCGTAATATGATTCAGGAGATCGCCATAGGAATAATTTTACTTTCTGCCTTAGGCTTTTTGGTTAAAAAATTCTTTTTCAAACCAAAAACTGGGTCCGGCTGCAATAAATGCGGTAAATAATAAGCGTAATTATTCTTCACCATGATTTTTTAATACTTTTAGATTCGTGGGTAAAGTAGCTGAGCAGAGTATCCAAACAACCATTTTTTCTTATATCGGCGTAGTCATTGGCTATTTCAATGTGCTATGGCTTTATCCATATGCGATGGATGCTTCCGAATTAGGGATATTTCGAACTATCCAAGACTTAGGATTGCTTTTTGTCCCTTTTGCGCAGTTGGGAGTTGGTCATGGAATCACGCGCTATTTTCCAAAGCTTCAAGGCAACAAATCCGCTTTTCTTAGCTATAGTTTGATAATTGCACTTGCTGGATTTTTTATAGTCACTATTCTCTTCTTTGGACTTCGAGTCCAGATTATTGAACTGTTTGCCATGAATTCTCCAGAGGTAGTTGACTTCCTAGGTGTGGTCCTATTGATTACGCTCTTTGCGTTGTTGAATAGTATTTTGGATGCCTACAGCAGATCTTATTTGAAAATAGCAATTCCAACTTTTTTTAGAGAGGTTTTTCTTCGCTTACTCACAGGCTGTTTGATAGGTACTTATTTACTAAAATGGATCAGCTTTCCAGAAGTGATGACTGGATTAGTTCTGGTTTATGGCTTCGCTCTTACGGGAGTCCTAATCTATTTAATTTGGCTAGGGGTATTGAACTTTGATTTGAATTGGAAGACTTTCCCTAAAGGATTCAGGTCCTCTTTTATACAGTTCAGTTTGATCACTTTCCTGGCGACAGCAGCATCCACTTTAATCATGAAGATTGACAGCATTATGGTAAGTTCAATGATCAGCTTAGAAGCAAATGCCATTTATACTATTGCTTTTAGTATGGCTTTAGTCATCGAACTACCGAGAAGGGCTATATCGCAAGTCGTCATGCCTGTGGTCGCAGACCATTTTGCAAATGATAATCTTGCTGAAATAAATGTATTGTATAAGCAGGTGTCCAATCGCCAACTTTACGTTTGCATTCTTTTATTTATAGGAATTTGGGCAAATATCGATGCGGTTTATTCTTTTATTCCAAATCGGGAAATCTATATGGCTGGTAAATCTGTCGTTTTCTTGATCGGATTGGGTAAGCTTTTCGATGTTGCCTTTTCTATCAATAGTGAGATTCTGGTATTCTCTAAGTTTTACCGCTTCAACTTAATCTTGACCATAGCGATGAGCGCGCTGATAATTGTATTGAATTTGTTTATGATTCCTAGTTATGGAATCGAGGGAGCAGCAGGAGCTTCTGCCATCGTTATGCTGCTCTTCAATCTTGTAAAGTATTTGTTTCTGAAAATCAGATTAGGCTTAGAACCATTTTCAAAAGAAACACTAAAAATTTTGGCAGTAGGAATTTTAACTTTCAATTCGGCCAGCTTTGCAAGCTTAGACGCTTCCCCGATTCCAAATTTAATTTTTACTTCTTTGGTAGTCTTGGGTGTTTTTCTCCTGTGGTCTTTGCTACTTCGAGCTGGTCGGGAGGAGTGGCTATGGATCAAGGAAAGAATGAAAAAGTCCGGATCTTAGAGTGTTACAAACCTCCTATAAGACAAGATTTGAGCTGCCGTAGAACCGCAAACTTCCACTGTTATCCTGCTTTTTGAGCGAGGACCTGCTCCGATAACTATCGGATCAGGGTGAGGCCTGTTTTTGGAAAGGGCTATACTCGGCAAAATTGATAATTGTGAAGTTTGAACATGTCGACGACCCGGACAGTACAAATATACGATATATTAGAAATCAGGCTAGTTTTTAGTAGATGGATTCTGAACATCTACCGAAATAAAAAATTAATTCTAAATTCAGAATTTTAAAGATTCGGAATTTAATTTTACTATTATAGATTTAGCATTCATTTTAAGTTTAATTGAAGGTAGCTAGATGACTATTTCAAAATTATATTTCTTTAATAGTTAAAAAGTATACTAGAATAAGTTTTACATTTACATTCATAAAACCCTTTGCAGCATATGTATTTGATAAAGAAATTGATTGTTTGTTTAGATCAGACTTCACTAGATCAAACCTTAATTCAATATGCAGCCTTCATAGCACAGGTAAATCAGACCAAAAAAATTTATTTTGTAAATGTCATTAGGAATTTAAGCATTCCTAAAGAAATCTTGGAAGATTTTCCTAACCTGGTAGAAAACATGGTTTCTGAACGGCAACAACAAATGGAGGCAGTGGTAAATGAAAACTTTCCAAAATTAAAGGGAGTTTCACTCAATTACATTGTAAAAGAAGGGTCACTATCCAAGAAGATTCTTAAACTCTCTGAAGAGAAATCAGCTGATATGATCATGATTGGGAGAAAAGTAACTCTTCAGGGAAGTGGGATTGCTTCATTAAGATTGGCTCGAAGAGCAAGTTGCTCACTTCTAATTGTACCTGAGGGCAGTAAACCTAAATTGAAAAGAATTCTTGTTCCCAGCGATTTTTCAGACTATTCAAAAGACGCACTTGAGGAAGCGATTATGATTGCCAATAAATATGGAAACACAGAGATCATTTGTCAAAATGTTTTTGCTGTTCCTTCTGGTTATCATTTCACTGGCAAAACATATCAAGAGTTCACTGCAATAATGCTGTCACAAGCAGAAATTTCTTACAAAAAATTTATTAAAAAAATTGACACTCAAGGAGTTAAAATCACGCCTATCTATACCCAAGATGACGATGATGATCCAGTTCAGAAATTTGTATCAAAAGCATTAGAAACAGAATCTGATGGAATAATAATAGGGGCTAAAGGAAGAACTGCGGCAACTGCATTATTTATTGGAAGCATGGCTGAGCGGCTGATACAGTCAAATGACAGTCTGCCACTTTTAGTGACTCGACCAAAGGGGAAAAATGCAGGAATCTTGGATTACATCCTCGAGATATAAAGAATCAAAGACTTACTGGCTGATACATTAGATTTTTAGCTTTTTTGACTTCCAAGGCTAAACCATAATAAAGAAGTTTGGTCTAAAGCAGGAATGAAAGAAACCGATGAGCAGGAAATCTTAATACTAATCCAAAATTCCATTTCGAGGGAATTCGGATATCGGAAATTGATTTTGGTTTATCAAAAGCGGGTTTATCACGTCATTCGGCGTATGGTGTTGATTCATGAAGATGCGGATGATCTAACTCAAAATACCTTTATCAAAGCCTATCGCCATATCGATAAGTTTCACGGCAACTCCAGTTTATTTACTTGGCTTTACAGAATCGCTACCAACGAAGCGCTCAGCTTTCTAGCGAATAAGAAAAAGCGATTCTTTTTTTCCATTGACGATCACCAGGAGAAAATGGAATCCTACCTAGATCAGCCTGGAAATCTAAGCGGAGATGAGATTCAGATAATCTTACAAAAGGCAATTCTAAAACTTCCTGATAAACAACGTCTGGTCTTTCACTTGAAATATCAAGAAGAACTGAGCTATCAGGAAATGAGCGAAATTACAGGTACAAGTGTGGGAGCCCTAAAGGCCAGCTACCACCATGCAGTCAAAAAAATTGAGGAGTATATAAAGTCAGAATAAACCATTGCGGTTAAAATCAGTCTAAAGAACGAATGGAAAAACTACCCAAACTAAAAGAATTCAAAGCACCGGCAGGATATTTTGATCAACTACCTGATCAAATTATGGATTCCGTTAAACCAAATAAAAGGAACACTTGGCTTCAATACGCAGCTACAATTGTATTGATTCTAAGTGTGGGAATTTGGCTTTTATTTTCTCCCGAAATCAGCCCGCAAGAATATTCGCTGGATGATGAGGTCAGCCTCTATATTGATAGTCAATATTGGACTGCAGAAGATGTACTGAGTATGACTGAAAACCCTGACGAGATCTTAGATCAAATAATTAATGAAGAAATCCCTGAAGACATAGAGCTATGGGGAGAGGAAGAACAAATTTGGTTTTAACTATGAAAACATACATTCTAACATTCGCAATTCTCCTTTTTGTCACCGGAATAAGTCTCGCTCAGCGTCCCAGCCAACGATACAATTCTGAAAAACTACAAGCGGCACGGATCGCATTTATCACTTCTAGATTGGATTTGAAACCTGAACAGGCAGAGAAGTTCTGGCCAGTTTACAATCAATTCAATGATAACCGAGAGACTTATCTAAGAGAAATACGTAAACTAAGTGATTTGCGAAGTGGCGATATCTCGGAATCAGATGCTAAAAAAAGAATCGAGCAACGATTTGAGCTTCAGCGAAAAGTTCTCTTAGAAGAGGAGAATTATACGAATGATTTGAGTAAAATAATCAGCTACAATCAGCTATTAAAGCTAAATGGTCTTGCTCGGGACTTTACCCGAACAGTCTATCAAAAGCAAAGAGGAAATAATCAGGATTAAAAAAAGCAACTGTTAAAGCCGCTTTTTTATAAAACCTCATTCTTTTTAATCAGGTCTCTGTTAGAAGAAGTTCTTCTTGAGCAGGTGCCTCCTCCTCTTTTCGATTCATGTTGTTGATTCCTTTAATCGCAAGGAAAATCACAAATGCAACAATCAGGGAAGTCCACTACATTCTGCATGAACATGCCATAATTCAGTATGACAGCAGCGATTGCTTCACCAGCAGCATCGATTCCGTCTGACCTTAGGATATAGTTCAATTTCTTGAAATCCATCCCGTCAAGAAGCATGCCTATTGGTGACATGACAATAGCATTTACAAATGAAGCCACTATTTTCTCGAAGGCTCCGCCGATAATCACACCGACAGCTAGATCGATCACATTGCCTTTGACGGCAAATTCTATAAACTCTTTTAACATTCCCATAAGCTTGAGGTTAATTGGTTAAGATTATTGAGTTAAAAAGTTGATTTTACATTGCTAATATTTCGAAAAATATCCTCAAATACGAATACCTAAATAAATT
>JBDNIP010000095.1:0-2315 GCA_041688245.1 Algoriphagus sp. | reverse complement strand
TCGACTCCGTGTTCTTTGTTAAATTCGTTAAATGAATTCGTTTTTACTTTTTCTGTACGTTTTGCCTTAAATGAATAAATGACAAAAGGAGCGATAAAACCTGTAATTAATAAAGCTGACAACGTAATAGTTGCCATATCAACAGTTTGCATGAGTGTAGATCTTATATATGAATTGATTTTAAAATAGCTGAGTGCTCAGCCGCTGAAATCAATCCAATCTACCAAGGATAAAAAAAGTGAATAAAAAGTGATTTTACATCAAAAAGGACAACTGTCCTTTTGATATGCTCCTGCAATGAGAGTTCGGTAAGTAGAGTTCTTGAGAAGGTCTCCCATTCGCAATTCAGCTTTCCGAAAAGCTGCCAATCAATTTTAAAGCTCGGGATCTCAATGGAGAGATTTGCACTTGAAATTTCGATTTCGTAATCCTGCGAAAAATCAAAATTTGTCTGAATAGAGATTTGTTGATCTTTAGTCTGGGGAACTTGATCAATAGAAAAAACTGCTATCAATCCAATGATCCAACTAAGAGAAATCATAAGTATTGAGAGCAGCTTTTTCATTTTTTTTTGATTTCGCTAATTTTCGAAAGAAAAAATAACAAAACCTATAAGCATACGGTACTATTTTTTGAGATCGAAAATTTCCAGATCAGATGCGCCCGAAAGAAGTGAAACCTTATTCCAAGGTTGGCTTGGGAAGAGAAGAGCTGTGATTGCTAATTCCCCATCATTGACAAATAACTCGATTGAAGATGCATCGAGAAAAATCCGGACTTTCTCAGCTTTCCAGCTCATAGGCGCACTAAAAGAGGCTGCAAAGTCTCGATGAAAATAACTGCTTCCAGCTCTGGATCGATCTACAGAGACCAAGCCATATTCTTTTGAAATACGCACTTGTTCACCCAAATCATTGCTTAATTGTATGACAAAGTTCTCTGATACATCGGCCATGATTTCTGAACTTTGAGATGGGAGGGCACTTTCTGAACTGTAGATCGAATAGGATTTGAATCTCAGGTTTTCCATTTCCTTAACAGGACTACTTTTTAAAAGCAAGGTGCCACTAACCTCAAATAAACTAAGTGATCTGGGGATAGTCATCGCTGATCGCCAAATCTCGGTTGGTACTTTTTGGGCATAAAGCCAATTACTCATCCATCCAATTAATACAGTCCGATCTTGGTCCTTTGGTAGATTACTCCAGGTAACTCCCGCATAATTATCCGGTCCATAATCCATCCAGCGGATCATTTCATCATCGGCGGTGAAAATGCCATCCTCAAACTCACCGATAAAATATTGCGTAGCAGATCCTTTCTGGGGACCTCCAGGATTAATACTGACCAACAGAACCCATTTTTGAGATCCATCCGGACTGGTAAAAGGAAGTAAATCCGGACATTCCCAGACTCCTCCATCAGCACCGATTCCTAATCCAAACTCACTCTCGAAGGTCCAATCGTTCAAATTAGGGGAGGAGTAAAATTGGATCCGATCAAGTACCGCTAAGGTCATCATCCACTGCTGAGTCCCATCCGAATTGGTAACTCGACTTACTTTTGGATCTCGAAAATCTTTGATTCCTTGATTTGAGAGTACTGGATTGCCTGCATATTTGGTCCAAGTCCGTCCATTATCCAGAGCATATGCAATTGCCTGACTTTGATACTCCGTGCTACCGCTCTGCTCAGCGACCATATTGTGATAGGTGAATATTGCTATTAGCGGAGGATTTAGCAGTGTACCCAATCCAGAACTGTTCTCTGAATCCAGGACGGCACTTCCTGAGAAGATATAGCCGAGCGAATCAGGAGCTAATGCGATTGGTAGATCTTCCCAGTTGATTAAATCCCGGGAGACCGCATGTCCCCAGTGCATTGGTCCCCAGACTGTAGAATCAGCATAAAACTGATAAAAAAGATGGTACTCTCCATCTAAAAAAATCAGACCATTTGGATCATTCATCCAGCCAGAAGTGGGAGTAAAGTGGTATTCAGGTCGGTACTTTTCGCCTGACGAATCCTGAAAAATAATGGGTCCATTGTCGGCACAGCTGAATAAGGCTAGAAATAGTAAAACTGATAAATAGGGTTTTATAAATTTCATGTCAGATAATTTTAATGCAATATAAAGCTTGAATTCTCAAAAAGGGATAGAATTGAGACTTGACTAGTATTCTGTCTTACGTATATCCGCAATTGCACCAGTAAAAATCAAAAAACAGCTTACTATATGGTAAATAAAGCATTACTGGTACTTCTTCCGATGGCTATCGGAATGTCATCGGCCTGCCTCGCTGTGGCGGGCCTGC
>JBDNIP010000702.1:0-8635 GCA_041688245.1 Algoriphagus sp. | reverse complement strand
TCATAGGAAATAGCTAGATTTCCCAGTACTCGGTTTTTGTTAAAACTATTGGTATTTTCGAATAGCGTGAGGTAAGGATTGGTCAGCCAAAGGTAGTTGAAGTCATAATGTTGAATGCCTGTTTGCCCCGCTTGCCAGTAGTCTCGAAGAGCTCCAATGTCCGTCTGTCTTCCAGTCCAGTTAAATCCATATTGGACGTTTTCGTAGCCATATCCCAAGTTAGGCCTATTGTTACTTCTGGAATTGATGTAATTTCCAAAGAAGTCGACCTTTAAGCGATCAGTGACTTGCTGATCTAAGCTGATTGCTAAGCCATCTCGATTGAGATCGGTATTGGGTAGAATCCCTTCGTTTCTCAGGTTACTATAGGAGATTCTGACTCCACCTTTTTCATTAGATCCGCTTACAGAAAGGTTGTTTTGAGCGGTGACACCAGTACGGTAAAAATCTCTGACATTATCAGGCCTAGCGATCCATGGTGTAGCTGTAATGGGAGTGAAGCTTCCGTCTGGCCGAGTTCTGCTGATCACATCTCCTCCTCTGACAGGATTTCCATTTACATCGACCGATGGGCTGTCAAATTGATTTATAAGTAAACCTGAATTTAGCTTTGGGCCATAACTTGAGATTCCTCCATCATTAACTCCCGCACCTATACCGTTTTGGAAAGCATATTCTCTACGGGAACCTCCGCCGTAGACATTTTGGTAATCCGGTAGGGTCAGTTAACCATCCAGAGTCAACGTACTATTCAAACTCACACCAATTCCGGGTATTCTTTTTCCTTTTTTGGTTGTGATCAAAACAACCCCATTTGCACCTCTGGCGCCATATAAGGCTGCAGATCCAGGACCTTTTAGAATAGATATTGATTCTATATCCTCTGGACTTATTTCGGAAGCACCATTTCCAAAGTCAACTTCCTGAATATTCGCGCCATCATTGAATAGATCGCTGGAGATCATCTGATTACTGATAGGCACCCCGTCGATTACGATTAGCGCCTGATTATTACTGCTCAAAGAGCTTTCTCCCCGAATGATTATTCGTGCGGACGAGCCGACTCCTGATGAACCATTGGTCACCTGTACTCCAGCCACCTGTCCGGATAGTGAATTGATCAAGTTTGTTTGAGGCACGTCAGTGAGTTCGCGGGTACCTACTTTATATACCGAAGAGGAAAGCGATTGCTGCTGACGTTCTATTCCCAGTGCTGTGACTACAAACTCATTCAGACTTTCTGTGGATTCCAACAGGACGATTTCCAGTGAGCCAGTGGACTGATCCAACACAATTTGCTGGGTTGCAAAACCGATAAAACTCACGGTCAGGGTGAATTGCGTGATCGAAGAGTTTAGATTGAATTTTCCTTTTTGATCAGTGATGGTTATGTTGCCGGTTCCGTTTTGAGTCACTGTAGCGCCTGGAATAGGCAATCCATCGACGTCTATCACGAGGCCCTCAATGGATCTTTGTTGAGCCTTTATTTGCCCGATAGTGATGATAAATAGAAGCATAAATAAATATTTCATATAGTAATAAAAATGAGTAAATCCCCGAAATGGCTTGTACACTCATTTTGACGGGGAATCGATAAAAGAATTGACTGAGAATGAAAGTTTATATAAATACCGGTGGGGCACGTAACGAATGATCTTGATGGATCAGCGTGGGATTGAAAAAAGGATTTTCAGCTTTGGAGTATTCTTGAATACTTTCAAGTATTCTAATAAAAAAAAATTGAAAAAAACCGCTGGTAGTTTGCTGGCGCGATTTAGAGAATGAGCTGAAATCGTCAATATCGATCAACTCCACCAATTGAAAGACGTCCTGCTCAGCGACTGTTAAATAGGTGTGCAATGCATTATGAAGCTGATTAGTATTCCAAGGAAGTTTTGCAAACGAAGCTGCGTCAAACGATTCGCTGTGAATTGCAATTAAATAATCTCCACCATCCTGAGTGGGGCCCAACACGGCTTGATATTTTGCAAACTGGGAAGCAGCAAGTTGAATATGACTTTCATTGAGTCCGGGAATATCATTTCCAACAGAAATAACAAAATCGTAGCCTAGCTTGAATACTGACTCGAAAGCCTTTGAGTAACGGGTACCGAATGTGTTTCCAGTAATTTCGTGATCATAAATCCATATGCAGTCAATAGTTGACTTTTCGGAAATTACCTGGGTATGTTGATTGAGCTGCTCAAAAAGCTGATAGGACTTTGTTCTATTTTTTGAACCAAAAAGTTGTTTTTGCTTGGCTTGAATGCAGGGATTCTTCCCATAAACCATTAAAGCAATTTTGTGGTCTTTTGCTGCGTTAATTGAAAATTGATTTTTCATTTAAGCGGAAAATTGAGCATTGAGAAAGCGGAATAGTTCAACTTCTGAGATGTATCATAATTTAACTCTGACTAGATATAGGTTGTTCAAAGGGGAATTTGACTCTATAAAATATGATTATCAGCATAAGTGCACATCACGATCTAAAAAAAATCTTGATTGGAATCAGATCAAATTCACCCTTTTTAAAGGGGGCTAGAGCCTGTTCCGAATATCGGGAGGGATTTATCAAATCAGCAATAAATTTGACCACGTGCAACGAGACGGATACATATACTATAAAATATGATCTGAGCTACTCGGTTGGATCCTGGCTTGAACTTATGGTAGTTTAAATTTTGTGTTAAATCATTGAAAATCTAATCTGGGAAAGCTATTTGTAGCATGAAAGAGTTAAAAAGTCTGTAATAGAGCAATTGATACAGAAAAAATCATTTTTTAAAAAGTCTAGAAAACAAAAAAGCCTTAGATTTCTCTAAGGCTTCAAGCGGAATGGACGGGACTCGAACCCGCGACCTCCTGCGTGACAGGCAGGCATTCTAACCAGCTGAACTACCACTCCGTAATGTTTGATGTTCTACACTATTTGTCACTCTTTAATATTCTTCTGTTCAGAAGTGATGCAAATGTAGGAATTTCATTATTTCTCACAATACCCTATCTGAATATTTTTTAATGATTCCACTTATGTGTTTATTATTCAGGTAAATAATTTTCATATAGCTGATTTTCCGCTGTATTCAAAAGAAGAGTTTTTCTCGAACGGATATTCCTTATCTTTGAGCTCGATAAAAAAACACCAACATGGTTTTAGAATTTGAAAAACCTATCGCTGATTTGGAGGCAAAACTCCAAGAAATGAAGGAATTAGCGAAGGCCAGAAATATTGACTTAAGTTCAGATATTGAATCCCTTGAAGAAAAAATTTTAGACTTGAAGAAAGAAACTTTTCAAAATCTGACTCGCTGGCAGCGAGTTCAGCTTTCCCGTCACGCCGACCGACCTTATGCGTTAGATTACATTTACGAGATTACTAATAATTTCGTAGAGTTGCATGGAGATCGAAACGTGAAGGATGATAAGGCAATGATCGGAGGTCTTGGGGATATCGATGGTCGGACAGTCATGTTTATCGGTCAACAGAAAGGTAGAAATACAAAGCAGCGTCAAGAGCGCAACTTTGGTATGGCTAACCCTGAAGGCTATCGTAAAGCGCTTCGGCTAATGAAGATGGCTGAAAAATTTGGGAAACCGATCGTAACGTTAATCGATACTCCGGGTGCTTTTCCTGGTTTAGAAGCTGAAGAAAGAGGTCAAGGTGAGGCAATCGCCAGAAATCTAAGAGAAATGTTTATGCTCAAAGTACCAGTGATATGTATTATCATCGGTGAGGGTGCATCAGGTGGCGCTTTGGGTATTGCAATCGGAGACCGTGTATTTATGTTGGAGAACACTTGGTATTCTGTGATTTCGCCTGAATCTTGCTCTTCCATTCTTTGGAGATCTTGGGATTATAAGGAGCAAGCAGCCGAGGCCTTAAAGCTTACCGCTATGGATATGAAAGGCAATGGCTTAGTCGATGACATTATTCCAGAACCCCTTGGTGGAGCACATCGCAATATGCAATTGATGTCAGGCACGATCAAGGATGCCATTACTCAGGCTTTAAAAGAATTAGATAAATTAAAGCCTGAAAAGCGTATTGAGCAACGAATCAATAAGTTTTGCGCTATGGGCGTAGTAGTGGAATAAACATCATAAACCCGAACTTTTATTAAGTTCGGGCTTTTTCTTGCTAAAAATGGAATTGTACACAGTAAACACAGGATTTTTCAAATTAGATGGCGGAGCGATGTTTGGAGTAATACCCAAGTCGCTTTGGTCTAGAACCAATCCGGCAGATGAGAATAATCTTTGTACCTGGGCCATGCGCTCGCTGCTGGCAGTCTCTGGCGACCGGATTATTCTTATCGACAATGGGATAGGTGATAAACAGGACTCAAAATTTTTCTCTCATTATTACCTCCATGGTGAAGACTCGTTGGATAAAAATTTGCGAAAATTAGGAATTAGTCCATCCCAGATAACAGATAATTTTTTGACTCACCTTCATTTTGACCATTGTGGCGGTGGGGTGAAATACGGATCTCATGGTCAATTCGAACTTACTTTTCCAAGAGCAACTTATTGGAGTAACGAGGATCATTGGAATTGGGCAACAGCTCCAAATCCTCGAGAAAAGGCATCTTTTTTGTCGGACAATATTTTACCTATGCAAGAAATTGGTCAGCTGGAATTTCTGGATTTGAAATCTAAAAGCTTTCTTCCGGATTTTGATTTCATCACCGTGGATGGTCATACCGATAAGCAGATGCTTCCTAAAATTAAGTATAAAGGAAAAACAGTTGTTTTTATGGCTGATTTGCTCCCTTCAGTTGGCCACATTCCATTACCCTATGTGATGGGCTATGATACTAGGCCTTTGATAACTATGGATGAAAAAGCTAAATTTTTGGAAGAGGCAGCCCGTGAGGAATACATTTTATTCTTAGAGCACGATGGAGAAAATGAATGTTGCACAGTAAAAATGACGGATAGAGGCGTAAGATTAGACCAAACTTTCACACTGGATGAAATCTAAATTGACTATAGGAATAGCCTTGTCGGGTGGAGGAGTAAGAGGGATCTCTCACTTAGGAGTGCTGAAAGCACTTGCTGAAATTGGTATCATACCCACAAAAGTATCTGGTACTTCTGCTGGTGCAATTGTTGGCGCAATGTACTGTCAAGGTTATCTGCCGGAAGAGATTTTAAAGATTATTGTCGAGACGAATTATTTCAAGTTCATGCGCCCAGCGATTTCCCTCACAGGAATTCTTAAAATGGATGCGATGCAAAGTCTGTTTAAAAATTATCTTGCTCATGATGATTTTGCGAAGCTAAAAATCCCGCTGTCAGTAGCAGCAACTGATATCAAAAAAGGTAAAGTGATCCATTTTGCAGAAGGCGAATTGATTAAACCCGTTATGGCGTCTTCCTGCATTCCGGGTATGTTCGATCCCATTGTGATCGGCAATCGCTACTTAGTTGATGGTGGAGTACTTAATAATCTACCTGTAGAGCCTCTAGAAGGAATCTGCAACTATGTAATCGGTGTAAATTGCAATCAACTGCCAGAAGAAACCAACATTGGAAATATGAAAAATCTGATTGAACGGTCAGTGGTTATGTCGATGAATTATAATGTCTACAGCAGAAAAGCAAAATGTGATTGCTTTATTGAAGCTCCAGGTTTGGGAAAATACGGGGTCTTTGATATCAAAAAAGCTCCTGAGTTATTTCAAGCCGGCTATGATCAGGCTATGAAAGTGATTGAAGAAAATTTAAGTCTGCAAGAATTAGGAACTAAATCTAAATCTGTTTCACCCATATGATGAAAGTAGTAGCTCGTTTTTTATTTTGGATTTCTGGATGGACACTTGTTGGGGAATGGCCAAAAGGAGTGAAAAACGCAGTATTGATCGCTATTCCTCATACTTCAAATTGGGATTTGCTCTATGCCAGAGCCGCGTTTTTCCTGATGGATGTTCCGGTAAAATTCACAATAAAGAAGGAGGCAATGATCGGACCTTTGGGATGGATGCTGTCAGGTCTTGGAGCTATTGCCATCGATCGGAAGCGAATACCTAGTGGCAGGAAGCAAACTTATACTGAGGCTATGATCGAAATGCTTAAAAATCGTGACGATTTAGCAATTATGGTGACTCCAGAGGGTACAAGGAAAGCGGTAAAGAAATGGAAATCGGGTTTTTACCATATTGCCCTAGGTGCAGAAGTACCAATAGTAATAGGATTTTTAGATTATAAAAAGAAAGAAGCTGGAATCGGTCCTCATCTTTTTCCTGATGGGAATATGAATGAGCAGATCGAGGAACTGAAGGTTTTCGGTCGGTCTGTTACTGCAAGATATCCGGAGAATGGCATTATTTAACAAGTTAGCAAGCCGAAATCAGAAGTCTAAAAGTAAATGATAAGTCTAAAGTGATCTTGCCTATGGATAAGATTGGAAACCTGAAGACTAAATTAGAAACTTTAATTTGCAACTATTACCGCCTCCTGTAAATACCAGCTACCAGCGATATTCTACGATATCGAACGACTTAAACTCGAAATCCAGTGTCATTTCACTTTTTAGGTTTAAGAATCAAAGGATCTTTTGAATTTGAAAGAATCTGATTCCGATTCATCAATTGAGGGCGATATCCACCGGTGACAAAGAGTCTAGCCTGATCTGAATAATGCTTGCTAAATCGGTTCCCACTTTGTCCGGTTGGAAGTATAGAAATCGAATTATCTACCGCATCGAAATCTAAAATTATCCGCATGGCAGGGCCTGATGTGACTTTGTAGATTCCCTCTCCATTAAGTTTGAATGCCAGCTTATTGACACCTTCAGCATTTGCCTGTAAGGTTGCTGTCTTTACATTGAAGATCTTATCCAGTGGCTTCCGAGTGCCCAGGGGATGGGGATGCTCAGAAATGATAGTTTTCTCCCAATTCCAATCTTTCCAATTTGCTCCCAGTTGAACTTTTAATTCGGCTAAGCTTTGTGAGAGTGCCAAGCCAATTATTTCTGATTTGGATTCTATATTGGTAGTTTTAGTATTATCCCACCAAGGATTTTGCTCAGCTTTCAAAAATCCAGCAGTGCTCCGGATCATGAAAAATGTTTCCAGATAGGTAGAAAAAGTATTCTTCCCTAACTCATCTTCCATTGCCAGTCGAAGCGTGTGATAGAGCCACTTATAATAGAGCGTAGGCTCCACCTGAGCAAGTTCATGATTCCCTTTCCAGGTGTTTAGAAGCTCAAGTAGCTCCGCATACTCCGCATATTTTCCAAGATTGATTTGAGACAGGAGAACTTTGGCATTTTTGGGATGAGTCGTGTTAATGGTTTCATTTTGAAGTTCCTTGATGGATTCGGTATCCCAATCATTCTTCGGTCCCAGCGTTTCCGCAATGCGTTGGTAGCGACCACCGGGGTGATAATATCCTGGGTAAAAGACTCCATTTCTCATGGTATCGGGCTGATTATTGGCTGAAATTATAAATCCGGAAGTGGGATTAATACTTTGTGGGTTATCGGAGAATGGATACCAACCATTCGGTAATGTTTCGGGATCATTTCCATCGGAAATTATTTTGGAATTGACTTTTTCGGATCGAATCGGAAGTTTTGCAGCAGCCCACCAAGCAATATTGCCAGCACTGTCACCATACATGATATTCAAGCCCGGTGCATGGATTAGTGCCGCTGCATCAGCTACTTCTTGCATGGAGTTAGCATGATTCATTCTGTAGGTAGATTCCAATGCTTGAGTTGGCTCCATAGTGTAAACCCACCAAGAAGCAACTGCATTTGGAGTTGATGCAGCGATTTCCGGGACTACCTCATTTAGGATGGGACCGTGAATGGTTGATCTGATTTCCAGTGTAACAGCTTCTTGTCCCTTTACCACAATAGTTTCTTCCCTTTTCGTAAATGGGTAGGTGACTTCGCCCACTACGTATGAATTTGGGTCGTCAGACTTTGCTTTGACTTCGAAAAAGTCCTGATCATCATTTTCAAACATGGTCAAACCGATACTCTGGCTCCTGGTATGTCCAACCAATCCAAATGGCATTCCAGCCAGATGATTTCCATAATAGCTAAAGCCAGGATATTCCAAATGTGCCTCATACCAAACCGAAGGAGAGGCAAAACCGATATGCGTATCGTTAAGAAAAAGAACTTTACCACTTTTGGTCTTAGAACCGGCAATTACCCAAGCATTAGAACCTTCTAGGGCAGGGACTGGAAGTTTTTCCAAGATACTAATCAGTGATTTTTGACCATTTGAGTCATATTTTAAAGAGTCAGGATAAAAGTTTGGAATGAGGTGATGCGAAGGAAGAGTTTGGACGGAGAGTGCATCCAGATAAGGAGCACCAAGTTCACGGGCAATTTTTGAGATCAAGGGATCGGTTTTTACCGCAATGGCAAAAGAAAAAGCCATGTAACCAGTAATGGCATGGATATCAGTGATGGTGAATTCCCGTGGTTTTTCGCCAAGCAGGGTATATTCCATGGGCAGATTACCTGCTACGATAAATTGATTGACCCCAGCTATATAGGCTTCTGTGGCATTTTTCCATAGCGTATTGGGTTGATTTCTATAGAATTCGGTACTTTCAAGAGCATGGCTAGGGAGTCCAAGCGTTCTAAAAAATTTATCAATTTCCAAAAGATCTG
>JBDNIP010000701.1:0-6015 GCA_041688245.1 Algoriphagus sp. | reverse complement strand
CTCCCTGGTTTGAGTGTCTTGGTTGGCGGAATGTGGATTACCAATTTGAGTTATTGGGGCTTCAATCAATATATCACCCAGCGAGCGCTTGCCGCCAAAAGTTTAGATGAAGCTCAAAAAGGGATGCTTTTTGCGGGTTTCCTGAAATTATTGATGCCGTTAATTGTGGTGATTCCAGGAATCGCAGCCTGGGTAATCGTAAAAAACGGAATTGACATCAGCTTCATAGATTCTATGAAAGATCCGGTAACTGGACTGGTAAAGTCAGACCGAGCCTATCCTACATTATTGCAATTATTGCCCGTTGGTTTGAAAGGATTGGCTTTTGCGGCTCTGACTGCTGCTATAGTATCTTCATTGGCCTCTATGGCAAATAGTACGTCTACGATTTTCACGTTGGATATTTATAAGAGGTATTTTGGTCAAAATGCTTCCGAAACCAAACAAGTACAAGTAGGTAGAATAACAGCCGGTGTGGCATTTTTGGTGGCTGCGATCGTGGCTCCCGCTTTGGGAGAATTGGATCAGGCTTTTCAGTTTATTCAAGAATACACTGGATTTATCAGCCCGGGTGTATTTGCGATATTTTTCTTTGGCGTGTTTTGGAAAAAAACAACCTCAAATGCCGCTTTGGTTGGTGCAGCCTTGAGTATTCCACTTTCAATTGTATTGAAACTCGCATTTCCTGAATTTCCATTCCTTGATCGAATGGGCGTCGTATTCCTGATTTTGGCATTCTTGATGATCACCATCAGCTTAGTCGAAGGCAAAGGAAAAGACCATCCAAATAGTATCGAGATCAATAAGGATCTATTCAGGACCAGTACTGGATTTAAAATTGGAGCCTTCATTATTACTGGAATTATTGCTGCCCTATACATTGTGTTCTGGTAAAATTAGAATTAATGAGAAACCTACTATTGGGAATAGATATCGGAAGTTCATCCGTTAAAGTGTCCTTGTTGGATGCAGATTCGGGTAGGTCCATCGGATCAAAGTCATTTCCGGAGGAAGAAATGGTAATCCAATCCCCCGAAAAGGGCTGGGCAGAGCAGGATCCAGAAACTTGGTGGGAGTATGTGCAGCAAGCTACAAGGTACGTTTTGTATGGAGCAGCTGTCAAATCCAAAGAACTTCAAGGGATTGGAATCGCCTATCAAATGCATGGACTTGTTTTGGTGGATAAAAACCAAAAGGTACTTCGATCATCCATTATTTGGTGTGATAGCAGAGCGGTTGAGATCGGCGATGCCGCCTTCAGTGCTATAGGTGAAGAGTATTGCCTGAGTCATTTGCTGAATTCACCGGGGAATTTTACAGCATCCAAACTCAGATGGGTAATGGAGAATCAACCGGAATTGGCTGCCAAAATCCATAAAATTATGCTTCCGGGGGATTTCATCGCTATGAAACTCAGTGGTGAGATTGTCACCTCTGAGACAGGGCTGTCTGAAGGAATCTTTTGGGATTTCAAAGCAAATGGAATTAGCCAGAAGGTTCTCGATCAGTATCAGATTGACCCTAATTGGATTCCTAGGGCACTTCCGTCTTTTTCTCAACAAGGAAATGTAACTGACCTTGCAAGCGAACTTACAGGAATCGAAGCTGGTGTTCCAATTACATATCGTGCTGGAGATCAACCAAACAATGCCTTTTCACTTCAAGTATTGAAGCCAGGAGAATTAGCAACTACCGCTGGTACTTCCGGAACAGTTTATGGCGTTTGTGCTACGCCGCTGCATGACCCAAAATCCAGAGTGAATACTTTCGTTCATGTGAATCATACCCAAGAAAATCCCTCCTATGGGGTTTTACTTTGTGTAAATGGCACAGGGATTTTGAATAGTTGGATCAAAAAACTCGTAGGTGGACAGCAAATAGATTATCCTGAAATGAATATGATGGCATCTTCAGCTCCGATTGGTGCTGAAGGCTTGGTATTTATTCCATTTGGGAATGGTGCAGAACGGATCATGCAGAACAAGCCTGTTGGAGCGCATCTGCTGGGAATAGACTTATTGAAGCATTCAAAGAATCATGTCCTGAGAGCTGGTCAGGAAGGAATCGTTTCTGCTTTGACTTACGGATTCCGAATCATGCAAGACATGGGAATGAATCTTAAAACAGTAAAAGCAGGTCATGCCAATATGTTTTTGAGTCCGTTATTCAGAAAAACCTTCGTGAATATGAATAAAGTTATATTAGAGCTTTATGATACCGATGGGGCGCAAGGTGCTGCTCGTGGAGCTGGAATTGGGGCAGGTGTATTTACTTCTACTTCTGAAGCATTTGAAGGATTATCCTTGCTGGAATCCGTTGAGCCAAATCCAAATCTCTTTGCCCAATACGAGGATGTGTATCAAAATTGGCTTCAGGCCTTAGAAAAAATCAAAAATTAAACAGTCAATAAAACCTAAAAACCCTTAGTTCATGTCTAAAACCTATTTTTCCAATATCGGTAAAATTCCTTTTGAAGGGAAGGATTCTGATAATCCACTTGCTTTTCGCTTTTACGATGAGAGTAGAATGATTGCTGGAAAGACTATGAAGGAACATTTTAAATTTGCTGTTGCCTACTGGCATTCCTTCTGTGGCACTGGTGGAGATCCCTTTGGACCGGGTACAATAAAGCATCCTTGGGATGTAGCTTCAGATCCTGTGCAGCGAGCAAAAGATAAGATGGATGCAGCTTTTGAATTCATCACCAAAATAGGTGCTCCTTATTATTGCTTTCATGACATTGACTTGATCGATGAAGGGGCTAGCCTTTCGCAGTATGAAAAGCATATGCAGCTCATCACTGACTACGCAAAAGAAAAACAAGACGCTACAGGGGTTAAATTACTTTGGGGAACAGCCAATGTGTTTTCAAATCCCAGATACATGAATGGTGCGTCTACCAATCCTGACTTTAGTGTTGTGGCATGGGCCGGAACTCAAGTAAAAAATGCCATTGATGCTACTATTAAGTTGGGTGGTGAGAATTATGTGTTCTGGGGAGGAAGAGAAGGGTATATGTCCCTGCTGAATACAGATATGAAGCGTGAGACGGAGCATTTGGCAAAATTCCTTACCATGGCTCGGGATTATGCTCGAAAGAATGGATTCAAAGGAACTTTCTTTATAGAACCAAAACCTATGGAGCCAACCAAGCATCAATATGATTACGATGCAGCAACAGTGATCGGTTTTTTAAAACAGCATGGCTTAGACAAGGATTTCAAACTGAATATTGAAGTCAACCATGCAACGCTTGCTGGTCATACCTTCCAACATGAACTTCAGGTTGCAGCTGATGCAGGAATGCTGGGCAGTATAGATGCCAATCGTGGAGACTATCAAAACGGCTGGGACACTGATCAATTTGCCATGAACCTTCAGGAAATAACTGAGGCGATGTTAACGATTCTGACATCAGCTGGTATTCAAGGTGGAGGAGTGAATTTCGATGCTAAAATCAGACGAAATTCTACTGATATGGACGACCTTTTCTTAGCACATATTGGAAGTATGGATGCATTTGCAAGGGGAATGCTGATTGCTCAGGATATTTTGGACAAATCAGATTACTTGGAGCGTAGAAAAAACCGCTATTCAAGCTTCGATTCCGGAAAAGGTAAATTATTCGAGACAGGTGACCTCACATTGGAAGAGTTAAGAACGTATGCAATGGAAGTCGGAGAGCCCAAACAGATCAGTGGAAAACAAGAATACTTCGAAAATTTATTAAATCGGTACATTTAAAGCTTAGAGACCTTCGGGTCTCTTTTTTAGCGCCTTAACCATGAAAAATCTCCTAATCCTTGGTTTCGTTTCGATCTTATTTTCTTGCAGTGCTGACAAGTTTGATTCGGAAGTGGTCCTGCCCACCTTATTTACTGCTGGTATGGTGATACAGCGGGATGTAGCCATTTCTGTTTGGGGCAAAGGGATCCCAGGCGAAAATGTCCGAGCTAGTCTAGCAGGATCAATTGGTAGCGCGGGTGTTGAATCAGACAGCACCTGGATTATCAAATTACCTAAATCCGAATCAGGAGGACCTTTTGTACTTCAAGTGAATGCGCAGTTGGTTGAAGATGTCTATATCGGTGACGTCTGGCTAGCAGGTGGACAGTCCAATATGGAGTGGTCACTCAAAGCTGGTGTAATCGGGGCAGAGCAGGAGTTTGCAGCAGGTGGAAATCCAATGATTCGGTTTTTCAAGGTCCCAAAAAAGTACAGTGCCATTCCTCAGAGCACATTGGATGGCGGTCTTTGGAAAGTAGCTGACAAGGAGAACTTACCTGAATTCTCTGCGGTAGCTTGGTTCTTCGCGAAGCGAAACAATTCAGAGAAAAAGGTAGCTGTAGGCATCATCGAATCCAACTGGGGAGGTTCTCCTGCAGAAGGTTGGACGGATGTGGAGATTTTGGCAGCAAAAGAGCAATCCTATCAGGCTGAAGCGAAAGATATACTGGCGAACAGAGAAAAATGGGAAAAGGAGAATCTCACCAATGAAAAGAATCGAGAGTTGCGAGATTTAATGGTCGCCAAACCAGATAGTATCACTGCTCAGCAAGTTTCATCCTTAGGCTATAATGATACCCAATGGCGCTCGATAAATCTACCTGCCGAAAATCCAATGCAGCATATTGCTTGGTTGCGTAAAAAATTCAGACTCAATACTGCTGATGATGTGACCCTTCATATTCCAGACATCGATCAAATGGCCTTTATTTATTTAAATGGGGAGCAAGTATATTACAAGGATTGGGGTAATAGTATGGGTGATATCTTACTTCCTAAAAAACTGTTACTGTCAGGAGCTAATGTACTGACCTTGAGAATAGTAAATACTTGGAATAATCAACCTGCTTTGGGTACAAAAGGTGAGATGTATTTATTTCAAAATGGAAAAAAGATAACTCTGGAAGGAAATTGGAATTATTCGAATTCCATCGTCGAGCCTCAACTTCCAAAAGTAGCTTTTTATGCTTTCAAACCGGGGATGATGTATAATTCAATGATCCTTCCGCTGATTAAATACCCTATCAAAGGAGTGATTTGGTACCAGGGTGAAAGCAATGCAGGTCGTCATGAGGAATATAATGATCTCTTTTCTACACTGATCACCAATTGGAGAAGCGTATGGAAAATCGGGGATTTTCCATTCCTATTCGTACAGCTTGCAAATTTCATGCAGCGTGAAGAAGTACAGTCAGAGAGTAATTGGGCATTTTTGAGGGAAGCTCAGACCAAGACACTTGAACTCCCTAATACTGGGATGGCAGTAATCATCGATATCGGTGAGGCTGCTGATATCCATCCAAAAAATAAGAAAGATGTAGGAGAAAGACTTTGGCTTCAGGCTCGTGAAGTGGCTTACGGAGAGAAGTTAATCGCTTCAGGACCTAGATTTGAAAGTTTCAGCCGGGAAGGGAATACACTGAAGATCAAATTTAGCGCTACAGGGGATACACTTAAAATTAATGAAGGCACAGTAGTTCATGGATTTATCTTGGGAGATTCAAGAGGTGACTTCTCGATTGCCAATGCAACATTAGGTGGAGATTCCACAGTCGAAATTACCTTACCTAAAAATATGACCGGAGGAGAAATTCGGTACGCTTGGGCTGATAATCCAGTAGTAAATCTGGTCAATAAAATTGATCTTCCCGCTGAGCCTTTTCGATTTAGCTTTAAATAAAGGTTCTACCCTGAATTTAATGAAGAAGCAAGTTTGGCTTTAAAATTATCTTATACAGAATAATGTAGGGTATCTATTTTACCAAAGTTTCATTAATACGGCGAAGATTCAACGTTCTGAGCACTTCAATCCATTTTCTGTAGGTTTATCCTTGTCACTTTTTGGCGGCCAAAAAGTAACCCCGCACGCGGGCGGGCAGGCAAAAAACCCTGCGCCTCGGTCTTTTCTTTCCGCTGGAGGCTTTTTTCATTGATTTGAGATGAGGAGACAGCGGAATTTTGTGCTGCCTTGCCCACCTAAAAATGACTGGATCTCCCTCGTACCTCGGG
>JBDNIP010000700.1:0-1963 GCA_041688245.1 Algoriphagus sp. | reverse complement strand
TTATTTCAGAGATGGAAGTATCTATTTGACAAAGGTTTCCGCAATAATGACTGGCTCCCTTTATGGAAAAAAATTAGCTTTCTTAGAAAATAACTCAGCAAATTATATCAATATTGATACCCACCGAGACTGGATTGCCGCGGAAACTTGGTTGGAGACTGTTATAGGTAATAAATAAAAACTTTTGCGACATAGTTTATAAAATAATTTTTAAAAATACCACTTAAAAATGATTCTTAGTAGTAGCATTATATTTGTTTCGTTGTCATTAGTCGGTCTCATTTATTTCAGATTAGCAAAGAAATTAAATATTGTTGATAGACCCACTCAGAGAAGCTCTCACTCAGAAGTAACCGTACGTGGCGGAGGAATAATTTTCCCGGTTTCAGTCGTATTTTGGTGGATTTCTTTCGATTTTATCCACAGCTGGATGGTCATCGGTTTAGTATTGATAGCATCAATCAGCTTCTTGGACGATATGTATTCATTGTCTAGGAAGCTCAGGTTTGGGTTTCAATTCTTAGCGCTTTCCATGGCCTTTTATGATTTAGGTGTTTTTGATCAAGCTTCGTATTGGTCACTGCCTTTTCTTTATTTTGTCGCATTAGGCATTATCAATGCTATAAATTTCATGGATGGGATCAATGGAATTACAGGCCTGTATCACTTAATCTTTTTTGGGACTATCATGGCTATCAATGAATACTTACCAATATTTGATGGGGATCTAGCCTATTACCTTATTTTGGGAATTTTGGCATTTCTTATCTTTAACCTTCGGAAAAAAGCATTGATGTTTGCCGGTGATATCGGAAGCATTTCATTAGCATATCTAGTTATTTATTTTTTAGCCCAATGGTATCTTATTGCAGAAGACTGGACAATAATTCTCTTATTGGCAGTGTATGGTACTGATTCTTTTTTAACTCTTGGACAGCGCTTACTCAAGGGAGAAAATGTAACCCAGTCTCATAGGTCTCATCTTTATCAGCTTTTTGTAAACAAACTAAAGATTAGTCATGTTACAGCCGCATTTATTTTTTCGGGCCTACAGCTCATATTAAATTTTTTTCTGTTCATCCTTCCGAACACATATCCGAGTCATTTGGTAGCAGCTGTTACTTTAATTGCGCTCGCTGGAATCTATTTAAGTATAAAAATCCCGCTCCAGAAAAAATTTGGAATGGCCTAGTTTTTTGATCAGGCAACTAGACGGAATACACTACTTTTGAAAATTGAGTATGATTTTGCTCCAAAAAAAGTCCTTGAGAGACCCAAGAACTTTTTTGCACGGCTATCGCCTGATTTAAAACTTAACACTGTTTCAAATTTGACTTGAAAAAATGATAAAAAAAATACCCGGTATTGGGTATTTTTTGAATGTTTTAAATCTTTAAGAGCAGTTTTTGGGTGTAATAGCTAAATTTTCAATTCTTCCTATTTTATATTTTTATTGTAGAAATGCTCATAATTTGGTCTTTTTGAGATTTTATTTTTACCGTTTACAAGATTTTTATTTTTATTAAGGACTATACTCTATTAATTAGAATTGGATTTGTTTTAAGTGATATGAATTATATTACTTTTGCTCACTAATTAGCCTTAAAAAATTGTCACTAATTTAAATTTAAAACCCTAAAAATGAAGCAACATTTTACACAGTTCTCGCTCAATCGCTCCCTGATACTTATCATGGTAGTATTCCTAGCTTTGGGAGCTTGCAAAAGCAAAAAGAAAATAGTAGCTCCTCCTGCTGCTCCTACCGAAGTAATACAGGAAGTGGCCCCACCCGCAGCACCTGTGGAGGTAAAAAGATCAGCAGAGGAATTGGCAGCAGAAAATCTTGAAAATGCATTCAACAGCATTGCTAATGCAAGTAATGTCGATGCAGCTAATCAATCGATTCAGCAAACGATGGCTATGTTCTCAAATCAGGAGACTCCTGTATTAATCGTAATTCATG
>JBDNIP010000699.1:0-4015 GCA_041688245.1 Algoriphagus sp. | reverse complement strand
TTTTCGGTCCCAAAAAGCGAAGAAAATAAGGCTACTGGCATCATTGCGGATATACATACTGTTTTTTATGTAAATCCACCATTGCACCAGTAAAAAACAAAAGCAACTAATACATGATAAACACTAGCATGGCCAGTATTCTCCCAATTGCTATCAAGACGTAATCGGATTTGTCTCGCCTTGGTGGGCCTGCCTCGCTGTGGCGGGCCTTCCCGACAGTGAAGAAAGGAAAATTAGGTTACTAGCAAAATCGCGGATAATTGAATTTTTTTTTTATCATTATAGAGCGCGATGCCAGCTACCAATTTTTGCTATTATGGGTAGAAAACCCATTTCCTAAGACAGGAGTATATCCGAATTCAATCTCTTTTAAAATTTTCACATGCTTAGATTTACTGCTTGAAAGCTAGTGTGCATGGATATAAATCAATCATCGACCCTTATTTCTATAACTCGTTCATCTGTATTTCTTGCTTTGAAGATGCCCAAGCCGTTTTTAATATTAGTATAGACTAGCACAGGCTGAGAGAGGATGTCTCCACTGTTGTATTGCTGCAGTTCGGCGGTATCATAGTAGCGGTAATAAGATTCTGACACATGTGAGAGTCTGATTGTAACTTTCAAATCCAAATCCCTGCGAATGATAGTACGAAACACCATTTCTGATTCAGTACCATTAAGCAGATTATCTCTAAAGAGAATAACATTCCTAAGTAAATAATCCTTTTCATAAATCGGATTGACCGGTTTGGGATAAAGAGCGGAGCTGTAAAAGAAGTAGGTTGTATCACCTCCATTTACAACTATGTCTTGGCCCAAAATTTCACCTGAAATTTCATAAAAATCTTTGCTGGGAGGATCACTGAATTTCACTGCCACCTCAAATACATTCTCCATTTCGCGTCCCCCATTGGAACCTAGATTTATCATTTCAATTGATTTGATACTAACTTTTTGAGGTATTACTTCTGTACTGCTGATTATCGGGAAACCATCTTTTGCCACGGAAATTTCAAAACTTTCACCCCCAACAAGGTCTTTAACACTCAGGTAATAAAAGGCATTGGTGTCATAAGGCCTACTTCGGTCAATGTAGTCTAGCGAATAGATTTTACCCGTCCCATCTTTAAGTTGGACAGTCGCATCTTTCACCAAATCAAATTCATCGTATTCCTTGCCCGCTAAGACGCCCTTGCTTTGAGTGAGGAAAACTTTTATTGTATCCGAGGGCTCAATAAGTGAATTCAAAACCAATTTTGGTTCTTGACCAGGCAAGTCTACTTCGAGAAATTGCTCGCAGGACATCAAGGCTAAAAAACTAAGAATGCTTATGGTATAGTATCTGGTCTTCATGATCAAAAGGTAAATCTATATGAAACCGATGGTACAATCGGGAAAAGGCTGAATTGTCGGAGTTGACTGCGCTGCAAATCATAGTTGTAAGCGATATCCATGTAAAAAGGGTTCTGTCTGCTATACACATTATAAACTGAGACATTCCAAGTCCGCTCTCCCCATTTTTTGACTTTATTGAAGTTGATTCCTATATCCAGTCTGTGGTAATTGCGCATCTGAAAGTTATTTCTTGACTCGAAATAATCGACAGACAATCCATTATAGTTAAAGTTAGAATCATTTATCACAGTGAAGGAATTTTGATAGCGCTGGGTAGGCACAGTGACAAAGCTTCCGCTCCCAAATACCCATGTTCCCGATATGTCAATCTTGTCGGACAATTTGTGGACAGCAGTCACACTGACATCATGCCGGCGATCGTACCGGAAGGGAAACCAATCCGCGAAATTGATCTCATCAAATCTTCGCTCAGTTTTAGAAAGGGTATATCCGATCCAGCCAGTGGTTCTTCCAGTCTTTTTCTGCAGCAAGACTTCCAGACCATAGCTCCTTCCCTGTCCTGAGGTCACTTTGTCCTGCCAATCAGCGGAAGTATTTAAGAAAGAAGCTCCATCCTGATACTCAATGACCCCATCCATGGTTTTGTAGTAAGCTTCCGCAGAGAACTCCAATCCGTATCCAAGACTCTTAAAATATCCAGCCGCCACTTGCCAACTTTCTTGAGGACCAATCTGATCAGTTGATGGTACCCAAAGATCAGTTGGAAGGCCTAATCCGGCATTGGTGAGTAGATGGACAAACTGAGCCATTTGCACATAAGACAGTTTTATCGAAGAACTTGGATCCAACAAATACCTCATCGCTATCCTAGGCTGAAAGGAAGAATACGTCTTGGTATCAGCAATAAACCCTGAAAAATGTGCACCCACATTGAATTTCCATCTGTCGCCTATATTAAAATCATCTTCCAAATACATTGAAAACTCCTGAGAATCCGAAGGAGCAACTCCTTCTCTGGTTTCTGGCCTTTCACTTTCCCTTGTCACAAAAACTCCCGGGCTGAACCTATGATCAATCATCATCCCTCCCCAGCGAATGTAATGCTGAGGATTGGGGATAAAATCAAAATCTGCTTTCAATGCAAAATCTCTGATACCTGAAAAATAATTGGCAGAGTAAAAATTGCGGGTGACGTTACTTCCCGGGTTTTCAGTAAAGACATCTTCGGATTCAGAAAATAGATTGAATTTATACTCGGTAAATGTTCCTGTGAAATTGGCGAACAGCCTTTGATTGAAAATATGATTCCATCTTATAGCGGCGATGCTATTACCCCAACCCAATCCAGCTTCTTCACTCGACTTAAAACTTCCAGAATTACCTGAATTTTCTCTTGATGAATTATAGGTTGAATAGGCTACATCATTTCCTCCATAATAACTGAGGTAGAGCCTATTTTTTGGATTGAAGATATGATTGATCTTAGCGTTGACGTCATAGAAATAATAACCAACGTCTTCCTGTCCTTCGCTTTGCTTTCGAATGATTGGTCTTGCGATCAAGTCCAGGTAGGTTCGTCTGCCGGATAACAAGAATGAGGTCTTGTCTTTTACGATAGGGCCTTCTAACGTGAGCTTGGAAGAAATCAATCCCACACTACCCTCGCCCTGAAATTCTTTCATGTTCCCCTCCTTCATCGTAATATCAATTACTGAAGAAAGCCTTCCCCCATATCTGGCAGGAAATCCACCTTTGATCAGCTCCACATTATTAATGGCATCAGCATTGAAGACCGAGAAAAAGCCAAATAAATGGCTGGCGTTGTATACCGGAACACCGTCCAGCAGTACTAGATTCTGGTCAGGACTTCCCCCTCGCACATAGAGACCCGAAGCACCTTCAGCTCCTGATTGCACTCCCGGAAGTAGTTGCAGAACCTTGAAAATATCTACTTCCCCCATCAAAGCAGGGATATTTTTGATTTCTCTGATAGGCACATTGACCACGCCCATTAACGTACTTTCTTGGATAGGATCTGCCTTTCGCCCTACAATTACCACCTCATTTAGTACACCTGACTGTTGAAGTTCCACATTCAACAGCGTATCTTTTTCCACATTCAAAGCGACTACAATCGATTCGTAGCCCACATAACTAAATACGAGTTCAACGTCGGTATCAAAAAAGGAATAACTGAAAAACCCGTAATTGTTAGTGACCGAGCCTTTGCTATTCTTTTTATCAAAAACATTGACACCTATGAGGCTCTCACCATTGGTGGCATCTTTTACAGTTCCGCTTACAGTGACTTTTTGGGCGAAAGTGAAAAAGTAAATCAAAAAAAAGCAAGAGAATAGTAAGGTTCTTTTCATCGAAACAATTTGAAAATATGTGATGAAATTAAGTCCATTAAGTTCATTTTTCCTAAACTTTAAGGTAAAAAATATTTCTTATTATAAATTACTGGCGTCCGAGTAAAACTAAAACCGTGAAAAAACATGCTTCAGTTAGCCCAAAATGAACATTTCAATGCCTTTCTGAAAACTACCCCCTTTTTGGCCATCAGGGGTACATCACGTAGGTAGGTACGGGGAAATTTCCAAATACTCATTTCTAAGCCACTTTATTTCCGAGGCCAAAATTTTGTCGGACGCCAGTA
>JBDNIP010000698.1:0-4041 GCA_041688245.1 Algoriphagus sp. | reverse complement strand
CTTCCGGTCAAAATCTCGACTTGATGCGAAATATGATCTTCCAGTCGATCCTTACCCATCTGTACGGAAAGAGCCTCCTCGCTTACTGCGAAAGTTCCTCCAAAACCACAGCATTCATCCGTTCTTGCCAGCTCAACCCATTTTAAGCCTTCCAGATTTTCCAATAGTTTTTTTGCTTTGCTGAAGGGTTTCTCATTTAATTCGGAACTGGATGAAAGTCGTAACCCGCGTTGCCCTTGGCAGGATGCGTGGTAACCGATCCGATGTGGAAAACTTCCCTCTAACTTTTCGACTCCTAGAATATCGGTGAGAAATTCCGTGAATTCAAAAATTTTATTGTGCAGGGCCTCCTGTTCCTTTTCAAGACCCTGAGCTTTTGGCGAATGTTCTTTGACATGGAGTACGCAGCTGCCCGAGGGACAAACCACGTAGTCATAGGCAGCAAATGTTTCGATAAAATGCTTGGTAGTGCCCACTGTATCCCGCTCAAATCCGGCATTTGCCATGGGCTGTCCGCAGCAGGTCTGGTTCATGGGGTAGGTAACTTGGCAGCCGAGCTTTTCCAGCACTTCCAAAGTTGCAATTGCCACTTTGGGGTAAAACTGATCCATGTAGCAAGGGATAAAGAGGGCGATTTGTGGTTTGGTATTATTTTCCATCAGTGAATAGTAAGTTAAGCAGTCCTTTTGAAAGACAAAAATCGCCACTAAACGAATCTTGAAATTAAAAACGATCATTCTTAAATCTGATCCCGAGTTATTTCATTTGACATATATTTCTATCCTTTGGTGTCGGTACTTTACCTATTCAAATGGAAAAAGTGGAGAATTAACTTCCAACTTTCACTTTAAAGGAATAGCCTTAAATAAAAGGAGGTTCATGGGTAAGACATCTTTATTGGGCATGGAGAATAGGCAATCAGTCAAAACTTTGTAGGAAAAAATTCTTGTTTGCAATGAATTGATTAATAGTGCTTTCACGTTGACTGGTATTTCAATAAAAAGTCTGTTGGCTGTTTAATTCAGCAAAATTAATTAAATGTTAAATTCCTAGTTATTTTCCAAAATTGCTTGAAAACTAAAAAGGTAATTGTTAGATTTTATGAATTTTTAAACTAATTTTTATGAAATCTAACAAACAAACAAATGCAGCTTTAAACTGCTCGGAGCCCTGTTTTTTCTACTAGCCAGCTGCCAGACTGAATCCGATTTTTCGGACGCTCCAGTGGATACTTTAGAGGAGGTCGAGGTATCTTATAAAGTAACGGAAGATCTAGCCAAGCAAATAGCTTTGGGGTTTTTCGCAACAGATTCGAGCTACATCTCTGGGAGGAAGACTAACAAATACCCTAAAATTCGAGAAGTTGCCCGAGTCGCCCTTTCAGACACGCTGGATTTTGAAGCTTTTGTTATCAACAATTCTGAAGGGTTTGTGATGATAGCCGGGGATTCACGTGTTATGCCGATTCTGGCATATGCCTCGGAGGGCGAATTAACCGCCAAAAATCTAGAATAAGTAAATGGATTGAAAGTCTGGTATCAAGAAACGATGAAACAGATTGATCACGAGCTTAAGGAAATTAAAAAAGTCCACCCAATTGTCTATAATGAGTGGAAGAAATACGCTGAGCAATACGACCCTAAAGGAAGAATCTGGGATAATGCTGCGGCTTATAATCCAAATTCAAACTGTTATGCATGGTATCAGTATGGACAGTTTATGTGCAATCCATATTTGAGTGTTTATGAAAGGCAGCCATTGTATTCTTACAATTCATTAAGTAATACAGGAATAAAATGGGGCCAATCTGGGACCTCAAATTATTTGGCTCCGCCCAATTCAAATTGCACAGGTTGTTTGAAAAGTCCAATAGGATGTGGTCCAGTAGCTATTGCGCAAACTCTTTGGCATTTTAAAAAAGGAAATTATTTGTATTCTTCAATGCCTCAAAGTTCTAATACAAGCTGTACCCCTGTAACTAATGGGGAATTAAGTTTGTCAAGCTTGATGATCAATTCCGCAAATGCTGGAAACACAGCTTTAAATTATTTCGGATGTAATGGTATGACTTACCCTTGGAATATAAGCCCAGCATTGATAAATATGGGACTTCAATCGGGTGGAAATACCTCAAATTTTAATCCATTGCTATTAAATAATGAGCTTTATCAGGGATATCCTGCAATATTTTATGGTCATGATGGATTATTTGATTGGCATATTTGGACTAGTGACGGATTCAAAGAACATACTTATAGAGCTTACGATTGTGACTTAGATGATTGTATGGAATGGTCATATAGTTGGTATTACATGAATTGGGGCTGGAATGGTAACCAAAATGGATGGTTTTCTAGTGGAGTATTTGCACCGTATGGATCAGGAGGATCGAATTATAATAATGGTTTAAAAATGATAACTGGAATCCGATGAAAAAGACTTTAATTTTCTCTCTAATTGTTATTCTGATTCAATCTTGCAATCAGAATAATTATCCTGTAGGAGTATTTCCCGAAACAGCAACTAATTTAAGTGCAATTAATTCGGCCTTGGATGATGTCAATTCGGATATTCCAACAATTAATCACGAGTTTAAACTTGTGTTTTCATCCAATCGGCAAGATTCTCAACCCAATCATTTTAATCTTGTTGAATCCAATCTTGTATTTTACTGGGACAAGTCTGAAGGTTTATTGAGAGTTGATAAAGGAAATACGCTATTTGACACAGATTTAAGAGACTGGGTCAGAAAAACGGAAACCCCATTTAATGAAAAAGGCCCATACAGCTTTATTGATAAGGAAAATAATAAAATCCTTTTATTCAGTAGAGATAATGATCAAGGCGTTTATTCCATCTATGCAGAGCCGGAAAAATCTCTTGGGGCTCCAAATACAAGAACAAATAAAAGCTTCCAAATCTTTGAAGAGTCGGCGAGCGAAATGTACCCAAGCTTCTATGGGAAAAATTTCCTGAAGGGTGCTGATATTTCAAGCCAAGGAAAGCCTGAAAAATTTCTGATGTCATCAGATCGAGATGGAGTATTTGATATCTATGAGTTAGACCTGCCCGTTAATTCCTCGCCTTTGGATTATTTGTTTGGAGACACGCCCAAATCCCATTCCAAGATTTCGATTAATTCCAACGCCAATGATCACATGCCTTTTGTGTATGGGGATTTATTGGTTTTTGCTTCTGACAGAGCGGGAGGGTTTGGAGGATATGATTTATATTATTCTTTGAAGACTGCTTCTGGCTGGTCCGAACCTGTGAATTATGGGCCTAACATCAATTCAGCGCAGGATGAATACCGCCCGGTAGTATCTGATCATCCTGATTTTTCCAATCGTCTGATGATCTTCTCTTCCAATCGCCCCGGAGGATTAGGGGGATTTGATTTGTATTTTGTAGGCATACCGAAGTTTTGAAAAAAAAAGACCGGCAGGTGTTGAAGATCTGTCAGGTCTTTTTCTAATTTTTTAAAATATTTAGTCAGCATGGCTTGATAAACTCATTGCTGATTCCAATTCCATCACGAAAATTACTTGGGAATCTCAGGCAGAAAGGTATTAATCTTAGAATTAGCCATTCTATCTCATCGCCTCATTAATCAACATTGCCGCTCCCAGCGCCGAACCATTCGGGAGGTCACTTGGAATAATCTCCAGATCAGGGAGCTTCTTTCGCAGCATTTCGAGGAAAATTGTATTTGCATTGAATCCACCGTCAATAAAGATTCGCTTGACCGGACTATTTGTTAACACCAAATTCAGTGACGCAATCTGCAAGTCCGTCAGTTCGTGAATAAAGGTGTAATAGGCCAAATCAAAGTTCTCGAATTGACTCCAATATGTCACTGTGGCCTGAGAAATTTCAAAATCTTCCGCCTTGAGATACTGCAAATGAATTCGCTTTTTGGGACACGAAACCACTCTCTCATAAAGCTGTGGATCAAAAACCAACTTCTTATAGGTTCCTTTGGCCTGATCGAAATAGGCATACATTGCCTCAATCTGAAATTTATGTTCCTCGCCTATAAAT
>JBDNIP010000697.1:0-4036 GCA_041688245.1 Algoriphagus sp. | reverse complement strand
GGACCAAACTTGACAGATTTAATATCTTTTGCAGCAAGCTTTGACATGAAATCTTCCGGAGCAGTCCCGTCCAATCGAGCAATTACGATATTTGTAGCTACAGGGAGCACTTCGGAAACAATGGATAACCCCTGAAGCATTTCGCCTAGCGCGCTTGCTCTAGCATGATCTTCTTTTAAGCGATCCACTTGGTGATCTAAGGCATAGATTCCCGCCGCAGCCAGAAAACCTGCTTGCCGCATTCCCCCTCCAAATGACTTTCTCACTTTCCTCGCACGCTTGATATCAGCTTTTGTACCCAGTAATACCGATCCCACCGGACAACCTAGTCCTTTGCTCAAGCAGATTGAAATCGTATCAAACGGCGCTCCCCAATCCGCCGGATTTTCTCCAGTTTCTACCAAAGCATTGAATAGTCTTGCCCCGTCAAGATGAAGTTTCAAACCTTTCTCCTTGCAAAGCGCATGAATGGGTTTGATCTCATCTAGCCTATAAACACTTCCTCCACCTTTATTCATGGTATTTTCCAATGAAACCAAGGTCGTTTCAGGGGCGTGGACATCATCTGGATTGATGGAAGCCGCGATTTGGGCAGCAGTTATTTTTCCTAAATCCCCATCTAGCAATTTGACCGAAGCCAAAGAATTAGCCATAATTCCCCCTCCTTCATAGATGTAGATATGAGAATATTTATGACAGATCACTTCTGTCTGAATTCGCGTATGAAGCCGAATCGCAATCTGATTAGTCATCGTGCCCGAAGGGCAAAAAAGTCCTGCTTCCATTCCAAAAAGCTTGGAAATTTTCTCCTCTAAGGCATTTACCATCGGATCCTCACCAAACACATCATCCCCGACAGGAGCTGAAAACATAGCATCTCGCATCCCAGTAGTTGGCTTGGTCAGCGTATCACTTCTTAAATCAATAATCATCGTCGTGTAAAATATATTTGTTTGGAACTGTTAGATGGACTGAGTGTTTGAATCGCAGCAGCGGCTTCTTTAGGGCGATCGGTAGCTAAAATATCTGCTCCTTTCTGTACAAAACTAGTATAAAGTTGATCTCCTCGAGAAATAGCGCTCCGATCCAAATTACCCAATACACCAAGGATAGTGAAAACCCCTTTCTTATGCAGGGCTTGGTTAAATTCCTGCGACCGCTCTGCGACTCCCGTAAAAGCAATCACCCGTGTCCAAGGAATCCCGGTCTCCTCAAATCTTTGAATCTCTTCTTCATTTCGGATAGTGATCGAAAGCATTAATTCCGGAGCTAAATAATGCATCTTTTTTGCTGCTGCAAAGCTGTAGGTAATAACCGCAGCATGAGCTTCCGAGCCAGTATTTCGGATCTCTTCTATCAATTTTTCATAAGGAACGGATTGCTTGACATCCACAGTTAGCAATACTTTCCCCTTAGACCAAATCAACGCTTCCTTAAATGTTGGAACTTTGAAATCAGTCAAGGTTCCAGTCTCATCTTCAAGAAATAGGCCTTGAATATATTCGTATGTCACCTCACGGACTTTCCCTTTACCAGTAGTCGTCCGCTCCAAGTCGTCATCATGCATCAATACTAGCACTCCATCTTTGGTCATTGCAACGTCCAGTTCAATGATTGTCGGAGTATATTTGGTTACGTTTTCAAACGTTTGTATCGCATTCTCGGGGAATCCCGGATAAGGACCACCCCGATGCGCAGAGACCATTGGGATGCGATCAGAAGTCCAAGAATAAAAATCTCGAGTTTCATCCAAATTAGCCACCTGAAGGTAAAAATCTCCTAGATCAGCATCTTCGATTAATTCAGATTGGGAGTACTCTTCCTCTAGGGATTTTTGTCCACAGCCTGAAAAAATCAATGCGAGGACAAATATCCAGTTCCAGTTATATTTCATTGTTCTTGGTTTCTTTTTTGAAAATAAAATCTAAGCCACTGCCAGGTTTTTGGAAGATCTCCTCCATATCCTTGAGTTCCAAATTCAGCGCTTTGGTAGAAATCTGAATTTCGACCAAAGAGATCAAGAGACTAATCAACAGCGAACCCATACTTCCTACAAACACCCAATTGGCGGCCATTGTATAGCCTCTGAAGAGCAAATACATACAAATGATGCACAATAAAAAGCTGAAAATGCCGAAGAGCTGCATGTTTTTGATGAGTGTCAGCCGGCGGCGCAGATTATGGATCTGCTCCACGATGATCTCTTGATCAGGTCCTTTGATGTAGTTCTTGTGTAGCCCACGAATCAGACTTGCAATGGCCAAAAAACGGTTGGTAAAAGCCAGCATCAGCAGCGTGATGGCCGAAAAAAGCAAAGCCGGGGTGGAGAGTTCGAGTTCCATCCTCAAAGATAAAAGGAAAAAGGAATTGGATCGAATTGAGAAAAAGTAGGTATAGTATTTTTAGAAAAATTCTAAAAATAGTTTCACTACTAACTTTTTTTTAACATTCACCTATGAAAAACCTAGTCCAGATTATATCTCTTTTGACCGTAGTTTCATTTGGCTGTAGCAAAAACTCTAAAAAAGTTGACCCAACCGAGTTAGAATCATATACAATTGAAATTTACGATTCAATCAAAGTAGATTATCAAGGTTTGTTAACCGTAGTGGACTATTGCCAAAAGCAAAATCTATATTTAGCTGTCGATGGCTCAAAAGCAGGTGCAGAGTTTATAATTTTCGATGATACTGGTCAAACAAGACTTGAATTTGACAATAATCAAGCAGGGCCAATGGCCTATTCTGGCGAAATAAATAGCTTGTCTTTTGACAAGGATTGTAACGGTTTTTTTTTACTTACCCAACAAGGACTTTATCAATATGATATTCAAGGGACTCTATTAAGCTATTTAACGGACAAAAATCAGGGAGGCCGGATTTTGCCTTCAGACTATCATTTAATTGATTTATCGAATGAAAATCATGTTTTTTTCAGTCTACACAAATCTCCATCACGCGGATTCACATTTTTACAGAAAGAATTTTATGAAACCGTAAAAATGTATAGTTTAATTGATACAGATAAAGGAGAATTTTTACCAATTTTAGGATTTGATCAGAACAGCGATTACTTAACTAGACAAAGGTTGTTCCCCCCTTCGTTCTCATATACAGATTTTGATGAAATCAATAATTCTATATACGTTGCACATTCAGGTGACAAGAATTTATATTCATATAACTACACAAATGATGAAATCATCTCCAGAAATAAGATCCCGTTGGAATTAGATTTTTTCACGATTAAAAAAGAAAATTATCAAGGATATGATCTAGATGCCTTCGAATTCGCCCTTGACTCTAGGATTGAAGGGTTATTATATAGTCAAGGAAGATTAATTGTGTCTTATATCAAAGGGATGAACCATGATAAGTTCCTTTCAAACGGATTGAAATATAATGGAGATGAGAATTATATGAATTTTTTATTAAAAAACTATCAATACTGTTTAAGCATCCTAGATTCTGGCCAGAAGTTACGCAAGGACATTATTCTACCAGATTCATTATCTAAACCGATTATCGCTTTTTCAAAAAATGAATTTCTGATCGGGATAAATAGATTTAAAGTAGAACACGAAAATGAAATATTTTATAAGCTAAAGTTAAATAAACGATGAGAAAACTAATCAAATACTCAACAATGGCTACCATTTTAATGGTATTCAGCTTCACAGTGCACAGTGTAGAAGCAAGACAAAATGTATGTGGACCAATTGACCTATGTGATGCAATGAGAGCTAGCCTCATTCTGCCAACATGGCCTTTCCCTATTACTGCATGTCCTTTTGAAGGCAGAAATACACTTTGCTGTACCACTTGTGGTCCATCGGTAGGCTAAACTTTTGGTAGTGTAAACCATGTAATGCTGTTGAGCGATTTAAGTTAACTTGGCAAAGAAATAAAAAGGGATAAGCGTTTAAAATCAGCACTTTCTTATGATTATATGTCCTAGCTGCCAAAGTGATTCTATCAAATTGAATGGTCACATACACAACGGAAAGCAGAACCACTTATGCAAAAAATGCGGTCGT
>JBDNIP010000011.1:0-7646 GCA_041688245.1 Algoriphagus sp. | reverse complement strand
GTGAGTGGTTTGTTAAAAAGAATTTCGGGAAGGTAATTCAAAAAAAGAATTTGGGGAATTTATGAATTCTTAAAATTCAGAATATCAGGAAATCGAAAAATCAGGTGTCAGGGGATTCGAAAAAAAAGTAAATAAATAAGAATTTTAATATTCTGTTATTGCTATGAATTACAGAAAGTTATAACTTGAGTAACGTTTATTTCAAATTATTCTATCGAGAATATGAGTTTAAGTCACTTTCCCTACCACCCAAATGAATCCAATAAGCCAACTGACGAGTTGGTCAAAGATCAGGTATTGTGGCAAAGCATCAGAAAGGGAAATCAACTTGCTTTTTCAAGTCTCTATAAGAAATACGTCAATCCACTATACAATTATGGGATGCATATTCAGGCAGATCATGATGGGGTAATGGATACTATACAGGAGCTTTTTGTAAATATTTGGTCTCGGAGAGAATTCTTGGCAGAGGTAAGTAAGGTCAAGTATTACGTTTTCAAATCTTTTAGAAATCTCTATTTCCAGCGGATCAATATTGAGAAAAAACTAGTCCATCAGCTGGATTTCGCTGAATATTCGCAATTTAAAGTGGAATCTTTTGAGCAGGAATTAATCTTGAATCAAAGTACTGATCAACAACTAAAATCCCTTCAGTATGCTGTGAATGAATTGACCAAACGGCAAAAAGAAGCGGTGATTCTACGGTTTTACAATGAGTTGAGCTTTCAGGAAGTAGGGAGTTTGATGAGTATATCGGTTGATTCGGTGCATAATCTACTTTCCAAAGCGATCGCTATTCTCCGCAAAAACATGAAAAACACTTTTTTCTGAAGGACTATTAACCACAGAGGTCTTTGAGGTTTCCCAGAGAATTTTTTTTCACCACATAGAACAAATAGAATACATTGTCACATAGGATTGGAATAGAGGAATAACTTCAAATTTTCGGTTTCAAAGTAAATCGAAATAATAGTTGGGAAATGGATTTTTTTAGCCTGAATAAGTTGGATTTTAAAGCTAATTGAAGATTATTTGATTGCGATTTGAAATAAATTCAAATTTTTCTGAAGAAAAGTGATGAGTGAATTGACTTTGCTCTCTCTTATAGGTATTAAACCCCAAACGCCTGCAATGCCAGATTTAAGAGACTTTTCAGAATATACCGTCGCCGATTTTGTAAGTGATCCATTTTTCAGAGATTGGGTACTTAGACCGGATTCTGATCATGAGGAGTTTTGGCAAGAATGGTGTCGGCTTCATCCCGAAAAGGCAGAAACAATTGATGAAGCTCGTCGAGTACTCTTCAATCTTGGCCTTCCCCACTATCAATTACCAGAATCATCAATCTCTACACTTTGGTCAGCTATACAAGCTGATATTCAGCCTAATAGCACTAAGAAAGCAGCTATTTGGCAAGCTAAATTTTGGTATGCCGCGGCTAGTATCTTGATAATGATAGGTGTGTCTTACGGATTTTGGATTCAGCAAAGTTCATTAATGACTTATCGCACGGCCTACGGAGAAACAAGGGAAATTACACTCCCAGATCAATCAAAAGTAATTCTCAATTCTAATTCTACGCTGGAATTTGAAGACAATTGGAGCCAAAAATCTGCCAGAGAAATCTATGTTTCAGGCGAGGCATTTTTCTCAGTGATTCATCTCGAAGATGACCAACCATTTAAGGTATTTACTGGCAAAGGGGTGGCTATAGAAGTACTTGGAACAGAATTCAATGTTTATCATCGAGAAGATAACACCAAAGTGGTTTTGAGTTCGGGAGCGATCACGCTCAGTTTTCCTATGAAAGATAATGAAGGCAAAATCTTGATGAAGCCAAATGAACTGGTAGAGTTCAAGGAAAGTAAATACAAAAAGAAAGAAGTCAATGCGGCAGACTATGTCTCTTGGACCAAAAAAGTCTTGAATCTGGATGAAACCTCACTGGGGGAAATGATCCAGAAAGCCAAGGATAACTATGGGATCGAAGTAAAAGTAGCCGACGAGGCACTCTTGATTCAGACAGCTTCTGGATCAATGCCAATAACTGATGCAGATGCCTTTATGAATCAGATTTCAAAGATTTTCAATGTAGAAATTATCAAAACAAACAATAACTATTTCATTAAAAACTAATATGATTTTTAAGCAACTAACCCAAAACCCAATCAATTATGAAAAAGCTTTTACTAATCCTGTATCTAAGCTGCTGGATTCTGCCTTTTGCGAATGCGCAAATCACAGAGCTCTATGCTTCTGAAAAGCAACAGAAAAGTGTCAGTGAGCGAAAAAAAGAACCTCTTTTATTAAAAGAAAGCTTTGTTGAACTGGAAAAAACCTTTGATGTATCTATCGCCTACAAAGACAAGCTGGTTCAGTCGAAGAAAGCAATCCCCTCAAAGAAGAGTTTCAAATCTGTCGAAGAAGGACTCGCAGAATTACTTAAAAACTCAAATCTATCCTATGAAAAGGTGGGAGAGAAGTTTTACATCATTTTTGAGAAAAAGCCAATAAGGGATAATCAAATTCGCCCTGAAGATGTTTTTTCAAATACAATAGCTGCCAATTTTTCGGCTAATTCAACTCCAATTGTTACTACAAAAGTTAGACGAGGGGTGGATTTGACCAGTGCAAAAAAAGCATTCGATGTTCGCGGAAAGGTATTGGATGAGCAGGGAAATGGCTTCCCCGGAGTTAACGTTTTGGTAAAAGGAACTTCCAACGGGACGGTAACCAATGGCGAAGGCAATTATCTGATTTCGGCAACCGATGAAAACTCAGTGCTTGTATTCTCTTTTGTCGGATACCTCTCTCAAGACGTCCTGATCAATGGTCGATCTATAGTGGATGTAGCCATGAATGTGGACCAAAGCGATTTGGATGAAATCGTAGTAACCGCCTTGGGCATAGAGAAGTCTTCCAAAAGCTTGGGCTACGCCACTTCGAAAGTGAAGTCTGATGAATTGACTATCAACAGAACTCCAAATCTGATGAATGCACTTCAGGGAAAAGTAGCCGGTGTAAACATTTCCTCCATGGGCACTGGTCCAGGTGGTACTTCCAAAATTCGTATTAGAGGTCAGTCCTCGATTTCGGGACAAAATAACCCGCTGATTGTAGTAAATGGCGTGCCTATAGACAACACGAACTTTGGGACAAATCCAGGAAACAACGCTTCCGACAATTCCATCGGAGTACGAGGCGGTGGAAATACATCAGATGGCGGTGACGGATTATCCAGTATCAATCCTGATGATGTGGAAAGTATGACTATTCTAAAAGGAGCTGCTGCCGCTGCCCTTTATGGATCACGAGCCAAAGACGGTGTAATTATGGTCACCACAAAAAGCCGCGGCGATTCCAAAGGAATAGGGGTGGTTTACAACCTAAACTACACCAATGAAGCACCTCTAGACTTCACAGATTATCAATACGAATATGGACAAGGAGAGCAAGGTGTACGACCTACTACTCCAAACCCAACATCAGGTCAATGGTCTTTTGGAGAAAAGTTTGCCCCTGGGATGACTCAGGTTCTTTTTAATGGGGTGAATGTGCCCTATGTTCCAGTAAGAAACCGGGTTAGGGATTTTTTCCGAAACGGACAAAATACCACCAATTCAATAGCTGTTTCTTCGAGTGGAGATAAGGGAGGCTTAAACTTGAGCTTTTCAGATCTGAATTCGAAAGGAATAGTGCCAAACAATACGTTCAACAGAAAGACGATCAACCTTGGTTTTGGCTATGATTTGAGTCCTAAATTCAGTTTTAGAGGAAATATCAATTACTCGGTCGAAGAAAACAAAAACGCTCCAAATATCGGGCAGCAGGATAATACTATTCCTGTGGCATTATACAATATGGCTAATTCAATGCCTTTGAATGTGCTGGATGAGAATAAGTATGATGCAAATGGTAACGAGGCTGTTTATTCTAGATTTCGTAATCGAACCAATCCCTACTTTACGTTAGCTGAGCAGTTTCAAACTGTTCGGCGAGATCGGATTTTTGGAAATATCTCGGTGAAATACAATATTCTTCCGTGGCTCTTTGTCCAAGGCAGGGTAGGTCAGGATTATTGGTCAAGAGATCAGGATTATAATAATTTCCCAACAGGACAAGCGTCGCGCGCACCTGCTCCCGTGGGATTTGTCAATGGCGTATATACCCAAGATTCGAGAAGGTTCAGAGAAATCAACTCAGACTTTCTAATCAATGCCTTTAAAGATTTCGGAGATTTTACCTTAAATGCAAACTTTGGTGGTAACCTTATGCAGCGAAGATCGGATCTCAACTCTGTACAGGTAACTGACTTCGTTGTTCGGGATTTATATACCGTACAGAATGGCCGAGCAAAAGATCCGATTTATAATCTGAATGAGCGGGCAGTAAACTCTTTATATGGATCGGCTGAATTCTCCTATAAGAAAATTCTATTCTTGACAGGTACAGTAAGAAATGACTGGTTCTCTACACTTTCCAAAGAAAATCGTAGCATTCTTTACCCATCTGTATCTGCGAGTTTTGTATTCACAGAAGTCACTGGCACAAATAGCTGGTTGAATTTTGGGAAATTGAGACTAGCATATGCCGAAGTGGGAAGTGATGCAGACGTTGGGCCTTATTCTAATGTGCTATTCTATGGCATCAACAATAATCTTTTTGGCGGACAGCCAATAGGCGGCCCTATAGGTGCCAACCTACCTAATCCGAATCTGAGGCCTATGCGAATCTCAGAACTTGAGGCAGGGTTTGACTTGAGTATGTTTCAGGGGAAAGTAAACCTGGATGTGGCAGCTTATCGCAAAATTACCACAGACCAAATCGTAAGTGCACAGATTTCCGATGCTTCCGGCTTTGTAAATACCTCAATCAATAGTGGACAAAGTAGTAATAAGGGTGTAGAAATGCTCCTGACAGTAGTTCCCATCGAAACTGATGATTTCCTCTGGGAATCAAGTTTCAACGGAGCATACAATGTCACTGAGGTGCTAAGTCTCTTGACCGATACTCCTGGCGAGCGGATTACAGTGGGTACGCACGTGTTTAACGGAGAACTTCGGCAAATCGTAGGACAGGAAATGGGTCAAATCGCAGGCTTCGGATACCGAAGGGATGCTCAGGGAAGACAAATATTTGGAGCCAATGGAATTCCACTTCGTACTCCCGATTTGGTCAATTTCGGAAGTGCACTTCCAAACTGGGTTGGTGGATTCAACAACACTTTCAACTATAAGGGAATCCAATTTTCCTTCTTGATTGATTTCAAACTCGGTAACATGATGCTTTCCGGGACCAACTTCAATGCCGTTCGGCATGGATTGCATCAAATGACTTTGGAAGGTCGCGAAGGCGGTGTCACTGGTGTGGGCGTGAATCAAGCAGGCGAAGTCAACACCGCAGTTGCTCCAGTTCAATCTTACTGGGAAGTGGTCAGGTCTCAGGCCTTAGTTGAACCGGTCATTTACGATGGTGGCTATTGGAAGCTTCGTCAGATGACCTTGGGCTACGATTTTACCAAATTTCTAAAACCTACATCCCCATTCAAAGGAATCAAGCTAAACCTCGTTGGTAATAATCTATTTCTGCTCAGGAAATGGGTGGACAATATCGATCCTGAATCATTTGGCTTTTCCTCTGATAATTTGGTCGGTATGGAGTCTACTGGACTTCCTACCACCAGAGGCTTAGGTTTCAATCTCAATGTTAAATTCTAATCACAGCAATCATGAAAAAGACACTTAATTATATACTCTTGCTTTCAGTGATGTTTTATACAGCTTCATGTGATGAAGGCTTTGACGAATTGAACACGAATAAGGTCAGTGCTACGGCTATAGATCCTGCTTTTCAATTAAATGCAGCTTCTGTAGGATTGGCATTTTCAGGCTCTACTATAATCTACGAAATTGGGATCGTTCAGCAGATCATATCTCCAAATTCAGGGGTATTAACCGGTGCAAATTTTAATCAAGATAACCGTGGATCTACTCAAGGAAACTGGCAGGCTTACTATCGAAATGTCATCAAAAACACGAAAGATGTCATTTCTCAAACCAAGGAAAATCCAGCCAGGGCAAATCTGTATAATATGGCTCGAATTGTCCAGGCTTATGCTTTTATGATTCTGACCGATACCTATGGGGCAATTCCATACTCAGAAGGCGGTGCAGGCTATACCAATCAGATATTTTTCCCTATTTACGATAGCCAGCAAAATATCTATGCGGATATCATCAAGGAACTGACTGAAGCTTCTGCGGCTTTGAATCCTTCAGGAAGGGTTGAGACCGCAGATATTCTCTATTCAGGAAATATTGTCAAATGGAAGGCTTTCGGAAATTCGATTTTGCTACGTGCTGGAATGCGATTGAGTGAGGTTGATCCGACTCGAGCGGGACAAGTGGTTTCAACTGCATTCCTTGGAGGAGTTATTACCTCCAATACAGATAATGCAGCAATTAAACATGATGCGAACTATACCAATCCGATTGGCAACACACTTAATGCTACTGAGGCAGCTAACTTCTACATGACTGAGCCATTTGTGAATTACCTAAGAAACACAAAAGATCCTCGGCTTTCAGCAATTGCAGTAACATACGTTGGTGCGAAATCGGGACCAGGTCAAACTGTGGCAAGTCAAACGTATGACGCTGCTGTCCATAAAGGAATGCCAATGGGTCATGATAATGCAACTGCGGTTGTCGCAGCAAAAGCTGCAGGATTGGCTAGTTTTTACGAATTTGCTCAAGTAGATCGAAGGAGATTGGCTAAAATTCAAGCTCCAAATTTCTTGGTGACAGCGTCCCAAACGCTATTGCTTTTGGCTGAGGCAAGACAGCGTGGTTGGATCACTGCAGGTTCAGCCTCGGATTATTATAATTCTGGAGTTCGAGCTCACATGGAACAGCTGACCTCAATGGATGCTGCTATGGCAATAAGCTCAGCTGCGATCACTTCCTATTTGGCGGAAAATCCCTATTCTTCAGCTACAGGGTTGAATCAAGTCAATACTCAATATTGGGTATCCTCTCTGATGAATGGTCCTGAAGCCTTCGCTAATTTCCGAAGAAGTGGCTTTCCTGCTTTACAGCCTAATCCTTTTCCGGGTAGAGAAGTGCCATTTATCAATCGACTAACTTATCCAAATTCAGAAATTTCTGTCAATGCGGATAATGTTAATGCAGCAATTTCCGCCCAGGGTGCTGATAACTTGGCTACCAAAGTTTGGTGGGATAAATAATGTAAACGCAGGCTCAATTCTTGGGCCTGCGTTTTTTCTTTCAATTTCTAGCGATCTATTTCAATGAGGAATACTAAACTTAGCTTCTTGCTAATTCTATTTTGCTTCTGCTTAAGTGATCTAATAGCGCAGCAAATCACAAAAGAGGAGCTTATCTACCTGACCAGAGAATGGAAAGGTGAGCGATTTGAAGACGGTAGACCAAAAGTCTCGGATGATCTGCTCAATCGGATGCAGCTTGTCACACATGATGAAGCCTGGGCTGTGATGAAAAATGAAGGCTACTTCTATCAATATGCCGACGGATGGCAGATTATCAATCCAGACAGTATTTTGATCGGAAGGGCCTTGACGGCCACATTTATGCCGGGGAGACCTGACGTGCATAATGCGATCGATG
>JBDNIP010000696.1:0-12479 GCA_041688245.1 Algoriphagus sp. | reverse complement strand
ATCAGATTTAAGCCCAATACTAGTTGAGAACCATCGATTGAATTGAATCAGAATTTTCAATTAATTCAAAAAGTTTGGATTTAATGAAGTACGTATTTGTAACCATAAACAAAATATGAAGGTAAAATTTACTGAAGAAGTACCTCTGATGAGTATTTGGAAAATTAGTTTACTTATTTCACTGATGTGCTTGATAGGCTTTCAAAATGACTTGTATGGTCAGCAAAAGACAATTAAAGGAATCGTTTATGACGATACAGGTATCGAACTACCCGGTGCCAATGTGCTTGTCAAGGGAACAACAAGAGGTACAATCACCGGTCTTGATGGGGTCTTCACCATAGAAGTGGCTCCAGGAGAAAACATGTTGGTAGTTTCCTATGTAGGCTATGAAACAAAGGAGATCAATGTTGGCAATCAATCTGAGATAAAAGTGATATTGGCGGAAAGTCTCCAGTTATCTGAAATCGTGATTACAGCAGCAGGTATCGAAAGAAATGCCAATACACTTGGGTACAGCGTTACGACCTTGAATTCGGATAAGATTACCCAAATAAATGAGCCGGATGCTGTCAGGGCGCTGACCGGTAAAATAGCAGGTGTGAATATTCAGAGTAGTGGAGGAGTAGCCGGAGGCGCCACCAACATTACAATTAGAGGTAATTCTTCTTTGGGTAATAACAATCAACCGCTGTTTGTGGTCGACGGGGTTCCATTTGATAACTCTACATTTGAACAGACAGGTTCAAGACAGACTCAATCAAATCAATCCACACCAAGCAGGGCATTCGATATTGATCCAAATAACATTGAAAGCCTGACTGTATTAAAAGGAGCTGCCGCCGCTGCCCTATACGGTTCCAGAGCGGCAAACGGAGCAATTATCATTACTACCAAATCCGGATCTCAAGTTAGAAAAGGGATGGAAGTGACCTTTAGAAGTTCATTTTCATTTGAAGAAATTTCAGGCCTTCCTGAGTATCAAACTAGATTTGGACAAGGAACAAGTGGGGATTACAGACCCGGAGTATTTGGGTCTTATGGAAGTGCCTATACCTCAAGACCTACCATTCCACATCCTTTGGCAAGTATGGTCAATTCTTCGGCATTCCCTCAGTTTTTTGAGGCAGATGGGTCTACTCCAATTCAAGTCCCTTACCAAAATTATTCAGGTGAAAATCAAAGAAATTTCTTTAAAACAGGATACCTCTCTGAAAACGGTATTTCCATCAATGCAGGCACAGAAAAAGCCGGACTTGTAGTTGGGTTCAGTAATGCCAGAAATAAAGGAGTGGTACCGAATAATGAAGTCAGTAGGACCTCTTTTAATCTGGGAGGAAATGCAAATCTTGACAATGGTCTATATATCAGAGGTACGCTGAGTTATGTAAGAACCGAGCAGCAGGCTCCCCCAATGGGAGGTTCAGGATCTGTTATGAATGCATTGCTTTATATGCCGAGTAGCTATGATCTGACAAACTTTCCTTATGAACATCCTGAAACAGGAGAAAGTATTTATTACAGAGGCGCTTTGGATAATCCTTACTGGTCTGTTAATAACAGCTTATCCACCAGTACTGTTGACAGGTATTTCGGAAGCTTTGTTGTGGGGAAAGACATCACGCCTTGGTTAAATATCCAAAATACCTTTGGCTTCAACGGTTATACAGACAGAAGGGTCAGTGTATTAGGCAAAGGTTCAAGCGTATATGCAAATGGAACTATCAATACGGACAACATTTCCAGACAGGAACTTGACAACAATTTACTTGCTACCATGAATTTTGCCCTTACGCCCGATTTGAAATTAAGAGCGATAGTGGGCAATAACATCAACCAGAGGACAACTGACCGTTCGGCATTTTCCGGAGATGGGATTATCGTGAGAGGTATAGATGATATTAGAAATACTACTACCATCACCCTTTCCAATATTCCAAACAATCAGGCATTTATTCAGCAACGGTATTACGCGTTTTTTGGGGATTTAACATTTGATTATAAAGATTATGTTTCTTTGAATTTTGTCGGAAGAAATGATGTATCCTCAACATTGCCGGCAGAAAGCAGAAATTATTTATATGGTGGAGTAAACGGGTCTTTCATTTTCACCGAGGCATTTAACCTGCAAAATTCCGCTTTGAATTTCGGTTCTATAAGAATGGGCTACACCAAAGTAGGAAATGAAGCGAATCCCTATCAAACCATTAATGTATTCAATGCAAACAGCAACTACGGAGGTTTGGGTGCACCATTTTCAAATGCCAACAATTCAAATGTCAGTACACAGACCCTGTCCACACTGTTGACAAATTCTACCTTACAGCCTGAATTCATTACAGAATATGAAGTAGGTACTGAACTCAGGTTCTTGCAGAATCTATTTGTAATAGATTTTACATATTATAATAAGTTGAGTACTTCTCAGGTATTTGTAGTCAACGCGGCACCTTCCTCAGGATTTCTTTCCAGAATTATCAATCTTGGAGAAACAAGAAACAGAGGGATTGAAATTGGCTTCACTGCAAACCCTCTTATATCTGAAAGAGGTTTGAACTGGACCATCAATGCCAATTTCACCAGAAATAGAAACTTGGTGATGGACATTGGCAGTTTTGCACAGTTATCTTATGGAGGCAATGTACATATAGCAGGGCAGCCATACGGTCAAATTCTGGGAACTGCCTTTGCAAGAGATGATGATGGCAACGTTCTGGTGAATCCGAATACAGCCAAACCTTTGGCTTCAGCTGTTGATCAGCCTATCGGAGATCCCAATCCTGATTTCTTTGCTGGATTAAGCAACAGATTGTCTTGGAGAGGAATTACTTTGGATGTATTGTTTGATTGGAAACAGGGTGGAAATATTCTTTCCACTACCATAGGAGAAATTTATGCCAGAGGTATCATAAAAGATTCCGAAGACAGAATTGCTCATCGGGTTTTTCAGGGCGTATTGGGAGATGCTTCCACACGTACACCCTTATTGGATAAAAATGGAAATTCGATACCAAACAATACTGCTATCGGATACAATGATTATTTCTTTTCCAGCGGATTTGGTCCGGGGGGAATTAGCGAAGCCAATGTTTTTGATGCAACAGTATTCCGGTTGAGAGAAATTTCTTTGGGTTACACAATTCCAAAAAATCTATTGGCGAGGTCACCTTTTGGCAGTGCCTTTATTTCTGTAAGTGGAAGAAATCTATGGTATCTGGCTCCCAATGCACCCAAATACATGAATTACGATCCCGAACTGAGTACTCAAGGAGCCAACAATATGGGTTATGATCAACTTGGTGTACCTGCGACAAGAAGATATGGCGTCAACCTAAGCGTAAATTTCTAAAAGTATAAAACATGAAAATCATAAAAAATAAGATCAATTATATACTGTTGGGGATGCTGCTGATGTTTAGCTTTTCCTGTGATGATTTTGTGGACATCAATGCGGATCCCAACAACCCGACCGTTCCACAGCTGAACCTACTGCTCCCTTCAACCCAACTTTCCATTGTAGGAAGTTTTGATCAGGTCAACAGAGGGGCTTCAGCAGTGGTGCAACACAGAGGATCCGGCAGTTTAAACAGATATGACCAGACAGGAAGCACTTGTCAAAACACCTGGTTTGGGTATTATACAAGTGCTTTGCCTGATCTGAATACCATGATAAAAACCGGTACAGCGCAACAAGCTTGGGGTTATGTGTCGATAGCCAAGATTCAAAAAGCTTTCCTTTTTGGGATGATGGTAGATCTATGGGGAGATATTCCCTATTTTGAAGCCGGCCAGTCACCCGATCCGGCTTTTGATGACGGAGCTGTCATCTATGAGGATCTTCTGGCCCTCATTGATGAAGCTTTGCTTGATATGGAAAAGAGTTTTATAGTGTCTTCCTCCGCAGATTTTTTCTATCAGAGATCTAAAGAAAAGTGGCAAAAAATGGCCAATAGCCTGAAACTTAAACTGTATTTACAGAGCAGAAAAGACAATCCAACCAGATCAGCTCGGGAAATTGCTGCCTTGATTCAAGAAGGTAATCTAATTAATAGCAATGAAGATAATTTCACCTTTCTTTTTGGAACCAATACCGCCCCAAATTCAAGACACCCATGGTACACAGAAGGATATGCGCCGGGTAGGGACGGATATGTGAGTATGGTGGTGGTTGATCGCCTCAAGGCTCAGGATGACCCAAGACTTCGTTATTATATCTTCAGATTAAATGAAAATTCAGGGGTTGGAAATTCTTCAGTTGGAGAGGGATATTATGGAAGATATCCCGGTGATGGTACCTCGTCACCTGCAGATAACAATACACGTGCTATCGTGGGTATTTATCCAAGTGGTGGAGTTTATGACAATGGCAGAATCCCTTCCTTACCTTCAACGAACGAATATTTGACTAATGAAGGAGCAGTGACCGGCACTACTTCAAATTCCTTTAAAAGTGTTTTGTTTGCTCAAGGTGATGGAACAGGAGCAGGTATTCAGCCACTGCTTACTCATGCCATGGTAAAATTCTATAGAGCTGAAGCAGCGCTCACATTGAAAACGGGTGAGGACGCCGGTTTACTTATGAAGGAGGCGGTCAGGGCACAGATGGAGGAAATCAATGGAGTCTCCCCTGCATTTCCCCTTAGTGCTAATTTAATAGATTCTTTCACTGATGAATTGGTAGCCGAATTTTCAAGTGTCGGTCCTGAAGGACAACTGAAATTAGTGATGACGCAAAAATGGATTGCCATGTATGGAAATGGAGTTGAATCCTACAATGACTTCAGAAGAACCGGACTTCCGCAATTGGAAGACCTTATGGCGCCTCTGGATCTTTTTCCTGAGCGGCTGTTTTATTCGGACAATGAATTGAATACGAATGAAACTGTAGTACAGATAAGAGAAGAATTACAAAGGAACCAACAAATAACTCCTGTTTTTTGGAGGAAATAATCAGAGAAATTATGAAAAAAGAAATTCTTATATGTGCATTTGCATTTGTCCTGTTTTCATGCAAAACAGTAGATTATGACTGGGAAGATTTTGAACTTACAGCCACTCCAAGAGTGACTATGAATACCGCAAAATCCACATTACCTACAGAACAGACAGCTAAGGTCTCATTCTTTAATCTTGCCGATCCTGATTTTGCCAGCACCCAGGAGTTTGAATGGGAATTGGATTATTACGACGCAGAAGGCAGAGCAGTGCCAAAAGACATAGAAGTTTATGTAAACTTCTATAGGTCAGAAAGAATAGCTCCCGTTTATCCGATCGTGCTCTCTGTTGCAGGAGTATTTCCCAATCAGCCGCAGTTTCCGTTACCAAGCAAAATATTGCCTTCAGACATTCTGTACAAAACAGTCACCTCATTTCCTCAGACCTATAATTTCACACCTCAACAACTGGCAGATATTACAGGAATAGACTTATCCACTGTACGGGCAAATGATTATTTCCTATTTAAATTTGTCGTAACAATGGAGGATGGTCAGCGCATCGTACTGTTTGACCCTAAATCCTGCGATGAAACCAGAGGTGAACTTTGCGATTGTAGAGTGGGTGCAAGATTTAAAAATATGCTATAGTTGAGTCCACTTCAAAAAGTATTTAGCTGATAGTATGAATGTGGATCAGTCAAAATTTGGATAAAATTATCCTTCTTTTTTGATCCCTTAATATATATAAATAGCTATTTTACAAATAGTTAACAGATAATAGGATGTTTAAGGGGATCTCGCTCAAAGCCTAACTTAATGCCTTCAGTAGTCCTAATTCCTTTCTTTCAGAGTGGGCAGAGCAATTGTAAGAGCAGATCAGTGCATGGCACAGTTTATTCTTCAAACAGGTCGCTTTGAAAGTGGAGGAGGAGTTATTTGAGCCCTTGTTTTCAAAGAGCTCCGGTAGGTTCACTATCCCTGCAGAATCTTGGTAGCCATGATGGTGGGTCTCAAAGAAGCCCGCCGATGGCCAACAAGACAATACTATCAGCATTGCCAAGCTTTCCTCCATTTCCAAGTCCAGGCGGACCGGGGGGACTATTGGTTGGATACCTGCGGCTTTGAAACAGGACCAGCAGTACCAAAGCCAAGAAACCCAAATATTGTCTATTCCAATTGTAAAGGCAGATTTGGTATCTACAATAAACTTACTGGTCGGGAGATGCAGTTTTATGTTGGTACTGATACTATTTATGATCACAATCCAAAAAATCTCAATTTCAGGTTTCAGCGGGTTGTCCCATTTTCGTTTCTCCTCACAATACTGATGTAGCTTACCACGGTTCTCAATATTTACATAAAACCACCAACGATGGGGAAATATGGCAAATCATTTCACCGGATCTGACTGCCTTCAATCTCGATAAACAGGTCGTTTCCGGTTCTCCCATCACAAGCGATGTCACAGGGGAAGAATATTACAGTGCTATCTATGAAATCAATGAACTTCCTTTGGAATAAGGGAAATTTGGGTAGGAGCAAATGGTGGCCCTATCTATGTGACAAAAAGTGGTGAGGAATCCCGGAAGGATGCCACACCTAAAGGTTTTCCTCAAGAAGGTAGAGTAGATTGTATCACACCTTCTGCCCATCAAAAGGGAAAAGCTTACGCTGCGATTCTAAATTATCAGTTTGGAGATTGGAAACCATATATCTGTATGACGACTGATTACGGTGCTACTTGGTCATTGCTAACAGCTCGAAAGGGCATTCCTTCCTATTGATAATCCTACCAGAGTGGTCAGGGAAGATCCTGAGCATGAAGGTGCCTTGTTTGCCGGAACAGAATACGGTCTTTATATTTCCTCGAACGATGGCGAAACCTTGGAATCCTTCCAACAAAACCTGCCAATTGTGCCCATTGCTGATATCAAGATTTTCAGGGGAGATTTGATTTTGTCAATTATGGGAAGGTTATTTTGGATTATGGATAACATCACTCCCCTTCATCAATTGACCTCAGCCAATTTAAGAAGTAATGACTTGCTTTTTCAGCTCAAAGAAACTTATAGATTCAGATATAGAACTAGTGATGACGATGCACCAAATTATCCGGTAGCTGCCGGGCAGTTTGACCATCTTTTAAAGGATTCGACGAGTAATGAAGTGACGCTGGAAATTTTTGATTAAAACAAAAAGGCTATACGATCCTTCTCAAGCAACAAACAGCCAGGGAAAGAGGAACAGCTTTTTGTAGATATGTCAACAGGATCTTACCATATTGATCCTAAAACCCTTCTGACTGCAGAAAAGGGACTGAACAGATTCAATTGAGATATGAAATTGCCCGGACCTTGGGATCAAGATCCTGAAAAAAGTTTTCAACGAGGACCTTTAGTAATACCCGGTGCATACACAGCTCGGATGACGAATCAAGGGGTAGTTTCAGAAAAGACATTTGAGATTAAAATTGATCCCAGGCTTGCGGAAGTAAATGTCGTCTTAGATGACTTAAAAGCACAATCTAACCTTTTGAAGGAGATCATAGCTTTAGAAAATGCTTCAAGAAGGGTATTGTCAGGAATAAAAAAGAATAAAAAGGAGTTGAGAAAATTGGGTAAAACCGATAAAATCGATCAGCCGCAGGTGATCGAATCTGAACTTATCATGCAGGAGGGCGTGTATATGCAGCCGATGTTGAGCAATCAATTTGCCTATCTGAGGTCCATGTTGAGTTTCTCTGATCAACAGCCCGGACATGGTGCATACAAAAGATTACAGTATCTTAAAACTGTTTGGAAGGGAATAGCCTATAGACCAAATGGCTCGGAGCTTTCTGACTTCCCAATCGTTACCGGAGATGGTTTTGAAGATTAACTTTGGAATTGCTTCAAGAGAAAAAAAATAAATTTCCAAATCTTTTGGGTTTTCTGTCATTGGTATTCTGGTGCGAAAACAAGTTTCTTGGAAATCATTTGAAATAAAGATTTAAAAACCATCAAATTATTCGCAACGAAACAGCAATTAAAGTTCAAAAAATCAGTTCAGGGGGCTGCACTCCTCCTTGGACTTTTTTTATTGGGGGTCGGGCACGTGTACTACCAAATTCCCAGTCCCCAAGAATATTTCAGTTTTGGATTGGGTGAAGACTATCATGTCAGCAACTACACCCAGACAGCGGCATACTTCAAAATATTGGTTTAATCCTCGGATAAAGCAAAGTTGGTCTCCATCGGAAAAACCGAAGAAGGAAGAGCTCAGTGGACGATGATTGTTTCTTCTCCGGAAAATTATGACAGTCTGGAAAAGTTCAAGGACAGTTCCGTAAAAATGGCTAGGGCAGAAGGACTTCTAGAAGATGAGGCAAGAGCTTGTTCACCGAAGGAAAAGCTGTCGTCTGAATAGACGGGGGGCTGCATTCTACAGAGACTGTAGGAATATATCAGTTGTCCCAAACCATCTATGAGGTGCTTACAAGAGATGACAGCGAAACAAAATGGATTTTGAAGAATGTTGTTATTCTCTTCGATCACATCATGGAGACCAACATCCAAAAAATACACGAACTCCTACCAAAAAACTATGAGCAATCCTTAATACAAAATCAAGCTAAATAACTACGTACTTGCTCGGGTGGATACCGAAAAACCCCTCTCACAGAAGTTGCCAAAATAATCGATGCCCTGATGGTAGGGCAATTCCGACCTGGCTTTTGAGGTAATAGTTCAATAAATCCTGTTTCACACTGTATTATAAATTAGCCTAAATCCAAGTTTCGAATTTAAATCCACTGTGCTTTTTAGCCGATCTCATTCACCAAAAAGCCAAAAAATTGGGTAGTTAAAATCATAAAAGGTATATTAAGGTAGAATCTGCGTTGAATAATATACTACTACAATTCTTAGCTATGAAAGCATCCGATTTATTTGTCAAAGCCCTGGAAAATGAAGGGGTGGAATATATTTTTGGTATTCCCGGTGAGGAAAACCTGGATTTACTGGAGTCTCTGAGTAAATCCAGTATCAAATTGATCCTAACCCGCCATGAGCAGGGAGCAGGATTTATGGCAGCCACCTATGGCAGGCTTACCGGAAAACCCGGTGTCTGCCTCGCCACGCTGGGGCCCGGCGCGACAAATCTAGTTACTCCTGCGGCCTATGCCCAGTTGGGGGCCATGCCCATGATGATGATCACCGGGCAAAAACCCATCAAAAAAAACAAACAGGCTAGTTTCCAGATCATCGACGTGATTGACATGATGCGACCCATCACCAAATTCACGAAACAAATTGTCGACAGCAATATGATTGCCTCCCACATCCGGGAAGCATTTCGCCTTGCTACTGACGAGCGGCCCGGCGCGGTACATTTGGAGCTACCCGAAGACATCGCACAGGAGGAAACAGGCGATACCGTATTTAAAGTGGTCGGCCACATCATTCCAAAGCCCGATGATAAGGCCATCGAAGCGGCGGTAAAAATGATAGAAAATGCCAAAATGCCCCTTCTTCTAATCGGCGCAGGAGCCAATCGGCAAGTAACCTGTCAAGCTTTGGCTGCATTTGTAGACGAGACCGGCATCTATTTTTTCACCACCCAAATGGGCAAAGGGGTAATCGACGAACGCCACCCCCAATTTTTGGGCACGGCAGCCCTTTCCAGCAATGATTTTCTGCATGCCGCCATCGATGCATCCGATTTGATCATCAACGTCGGTCATGATGTGGTCGAAAAACCGCCCTTCTTTATGAAGCATGGGGGTAAAGAAGTTATCCATGTAAACTTTTCTCCGGCCAAAGTAGATCCGGTCTATTTTCCCCAACTCAATGTGATAGGCGACATCACCAGCTCGGTTGAAAAGCTTACCGAGCAGGTTTCCAAAGCCCAAAACTGGGACTTTTCCTACTATAAAAAAGTGAAAGAAGAGGTAGCCGGTCACCTCTCCGAATATTTTCAGGACGAACGCTTTCCCATGCTTCCCCAGCGCCTGGTCAACCTGCTCCGCAAAAACCTGGGCGATCAGGATGTGATCACCTTGGACAATGGGATATATAAATTATGGTTTGCCAGGAACTATACCTGTTACCACCCCAACACCTTAATATTGGACAATGCTTTGGCTTCTATGGGTGCCGGTTTGCCATCCGCCATGGCAGTTAACCTGCTGTATCCAGATAAAAAAGTAGTAGCCGTGGTGGGAGATGGCGGCTTTATGATGAATTCCCAGGAACTGGAAACCGCAGTTAGGCTAGGGCTAAACCTTGTGGTGATCATCCTGAACGACCATGGCTATGGCATGATCAAGTGGAAGCAAGAAAAAATGGGCTTTGATAATTACGGTTTGGATTTTAATAATCCCGATTTTATTATGTACGCCAACAGCCACGGGGCCCACGGTTACCGCCCGGAAGGCGATGCCAACTTCCAGGAAATCCTGGACAAATGCCTGAGTAGCCCCGGCGTCCATGTCATTGACCTGCCAGTGGATTACTCACTCAACCACCTGATATTAAATGTAATGTTGAAAGAAAAAGCAGCGAAATTATAAGTGATACCAATTTATTGAAATTTCCAGCAGCCTACGATTAGACACTAATCAAGGAGTTTAAAGATGAGAGATGAAGCCGCCCTGGAATAAATCAACCAAACGGCCCATTGCCTTATCCTGAACCAATCTGTTTGGATTCCTTCTATAGCACATTTTGAAAGCCTGTGCGAAAAGACTTAAAATTGAACAAATTTTAATAATATGGGGCATTTTGAGATAGCTCAAGTTAAGCCTTGTAAACTAACGATTTAGCAATAGGGGCCTTGACGATAGTCTCAATGAATCCGGATAAATCAATCATTACCTAAGCTTGTCTTATAGTTAGGTGTCGTGGCTTTTCAAAGCAAAATTCGACCTACTTTCAGTAGGGAAGAAGCCTATATACGGTTTAAAAAAAAATCTCCCAAGACTCAACAGCTCAGAAGATTTTTTTATGGGAAGGTCTTGGTCTAGAATGGTAGATCTGCTTCTATTTTTTCTTTCTTTTCTGAACTTCCCATCAATAGGAATTCATTCACTAAGATCTCGGATATGTAACGCTTCACGCCATCTTTATCGTTATAGTCGCGGTTGGAGATTTTACCTTCAATGGCGATCTCAGATCCCTTGTCTGTATATTTTTCGATTAGCTCGGCATTCTTACCCCAGATCACCAGTCTGTGCCAGGTAGTTTCGGAGATTTTCTCACCTTTTTGATTTTTATAGGATTCGTTGGTGGCGATGCTTACGTTACCTACAATTTTGCCACTTTCGAGGGTTTTTAATTCGATTTTAGATCCCAAGTGACCGATTAGCTGAACTTTGTTTCTTAGCGCATTCATGATATTTGTTGTTTTGGTTAGAAGATTTGTTTGTCGTTTTCGCTAGAGGAAAAACTTATGATCCAAAGATGCAGGATCGGTCAAACGGGATTCGGTTGCTACCCATTTGTATCCGAATGTAGTCGATTACTGTCGGGTAATCATTAATTCAGCTGATTACAGATGGGTAGTATATGAAATTTTTTTTGGGTTTATGATAGGAGATTCAGGGAAAACCGCAATTGCTGACAAGCTTTTTTTGACAGGAAGTGAATGCCACATCATTACCGAAACAAGAAAAATATAAACCATTCTCAGACACAATCCTCTGCTACATTAATTTTTTAAAGCTGGAAGGCAGTTTCACTGCACTTATAGTAAGTTCTGGCATAATCTTTACGATCCTGACTAGTGTAGTCCTTATATTTTCCGCATTTGTATCCTGAATACTTATGTAAGTACTCGAATATGCTATGGAATCATGGTCACTTTGAATACGTTTATTGAATTCAATAATATGCTGATCGTTGTAAATTTTAATTTATTCCAACTTTTAGAGTTTAGCCAAATCAATTTATACGATTACTTACACGGATGTAATCGGAGGTTATTTTCAATAATCTAAAATTAGGTAGGCGATATAACCCCAAAACTGGGGAATATAACCCCTTTAAATTTTCGAAAACCCTTCTAGCAGGTCAGAAATGTAATGGATTAATTATTGATCCATTTTTTTAGAGATACTTTTAAAATAATCAAAGAATTTTTCCTCACACTTTTGAATAAAAACGAATCAATATGTCCTTTCAAACAATTAATCCAAATACAAATCAGACAGTGAAGTTATTTGAAGAAATGACGGAAAAAACAGTTGATGCTAAAGTTGCTAAAGCTCATCTGGCTTTCACTACCTGGAAAGAGACAAGCTACGAGCTACGCGCTAATTTACTTTATAAAGTGGCTAAAATCATGCGACTTAAAAAATCTGAACTTGCTAAAACCATCACCTTGGAAATGGGTAAACTCATTTCTGAAGCGGAAAGCGAAATAGATTTAAGCGCTAGTATTATAGATTATTATGCCGATAATGCTGAAGCCTTTCTTGCTGATATAGTATTACACCCGAAAGATGGAGAAGCAATAATTCGAAATTGTCCCATTGGTGTATTATTAGGTGTCATGCCCTGGAATTTT